>DBIS01000129.1:394-20265 GCA_002296975.1 Deltaproteobacteria bacterium UBA796
ACAGTGGCGCCACCCACACCCAAGCCTGAGCCTGAGCCACCAGCCGAGACAGTGGCGCCACCCACACCCGAGCCTGAGCCAAAGCCGGTGAAGATAGCCCCGTCAGCCAAAACCAAGGCCGCACCCAAAAAGGCTGCAGCGCCGTCCTCGGCTCCCGCCGAAACCAAGCAAGCCCCCAAAGCTTCCGCCACCGCCAACGCGAAGAAAAGCCAAGCATTTATCAACGCACGCCCCTGGGCCACCCTCGAAATCGATGGTGCTGCCGTGGGGCGCACCGGATGGAAGGGCCAGCTGACTGCCGGTTCACACCACATCAAGCTCACCGCTGGCGATGGCCGAACACATTCGCAGACCTTTTTGGTCACCGAGGGCAAGCCAGCCCGGGTGTGTTGGAACTTTGATTTATCTGCGCGCTGCCAACGTTAAAATCACAGCTTTAGCGCGGGCTTCCAAAAAACAGGTAGAGGTTTTCTGCGCCCACCCACAGGTCATCGTGGCCATCGTCGTTGAGGTCACCAGCACCGGTGGCGGTTCCGTCCAGATCGGCCCCAATGGTGGCGTCGGCGTCTGAGGCCCACAAGGTGGCCCCGTCGAATGCTATGGGGCCATAAAAAATCAAGGTCTCGCCCACATCAGAAGGTCGCCCATGGTTGGCTCCGCGGGAGCCAATCACCAAGTCATCGTGACCATCGCCGTCCAAATCCCCAACTTTTGGCGCAGCGAAATGGAGCTGCTGATAATAATAAGTGCCCGCTATTCGCAGTGAAAAATCATCGAATGTTGCGGCCACCTCCGCTGCGGGGCCCGGGGTTAGCAATTGAGGACCACCTTCGATTGGGTCTATGCCACCTGAAAACAGCGACACCTGACCTGCCCCAATCTCTGGGCCGGTGATGGGGTGGACCGGGGTAAAGTTGGTCGTACCGATGGACACATCCACATAACCATCGTTGTTTAAATCACCGACCACCCCGACGTCTCTCAGCCCGAACGGCAACCCGGGCCCTGTGATTTCGTTGATGCCACCGTCGACCCATTGGAAAAACTCAATGGCCGGTCCATAGCCTTCGCCTACCACGCGGGTCACCCACTCATCGGCGCCATCGCCGTCAATGTCTCCAGATGAGAGCACATCACCCAAACGGGTATCGTACGGGGTAGTGGCTGAACGATAATGATAAAGGCTGGCCGTCTCATCACTCACCACCAAACCCTCTTCGCTCCCAAACATCAGTTTAAACACCCACTCCTCGCCGCTACCCACCCGCTCACCACCAACCAAACCATCCACAAAGCCATCGCCGTTGATGTCGCCCACCAGCATTCCGCTTGGCCCGGCGAATGTGGTGACCCCGTCAGAATCTGGGGTGAGTGTGCCGATGCCTGCGAGCCCGTCGTCAATCAAATAGGACGACTCCCCGGCGCGACAAGCCACTAAAATCTCGTCATAGCCGTCACCATCCACATCGCCGGCCGACACATCCTCTCCGCATCGAGCACCAACCACGTTGACAATAAAGCGCAAGTCTGCGTCGCCGGTCGGGCTCGCAGAATGGGCGCCCACCATGCCACCGGGCTCACCGTGCCACATGTAGACCGCACCTGATTGATATAGTGGTGTGGCCTCATATGAGCTGCCGACAACCACATCGCTTTGGCCGTCTCGGTTGTAGTCCAAATTCGCCACCGCCCGATAGCCCAAAACATCGGCATCGCGATCGGTAATCACGGCCACAGCTTGGTCTGTGCTGACATCGCCATTTAGGCCGCAGTTGCCCTCGCCAGGGTTGCTCAAAATATCGCCATCGTCGCAGTCGCCGAGGGTTTCGGCTGTGTAATACCCACTTGGGCCACAGGTACACACACGGTCATCAACCCCATAGCCATCGCCATCAAAGTCGTAAAAATAGCTGACGCAGCCGAGCGCCCCTTGCTCATCGGCCAAACCATCACAGTCATCATCGATATCGACAGTGGCGCAGCTTTCGACATCTCCTGGACTCACTGCCGGGTCAGCATCATCGCAGTCTTCGGTAATCCGAGATGTGTAAACACCGCTGAAATCGGCCTCACATCGGCACTCAGAATCCAAGCCCACCCCATAGCCATCACCATCTTCATCGGAGAAAAATACCGTGCAATCACTGGCGTCGATGTCGTTATTTGTGCCCGAACAATCGTCATCGAAGGTGGTCAAACAAGACTCTGGCTGGCCGGGGTGCACACCATCACGGGTGTCATCACAATCACCACCCATCGGCGAATACCCCTCGGGCTGCATGCAAGCAGATACTGAAAAATCATCAAAACCGTAGCCATCGCCATCGGCGTCTAAAAACCAATCGCTGGCATCAAGCGCATCTGGGCCGTCGACCGACCCTGAACAATCGTTGTCGATGTCGTCGAAACACAGTTCATCGGCGCTGGGGTGGATGGCGGCATCCAGATCATCGCAATCGCCCATTGCCGTGGCATCATAAGGCTCGATGGCCTCACATATACATCGGATGTCATCGGTGAGCCCATAGCCGTCTTCGTCGACATCTCGGGCAAACACAACACAGCCAGAGGCACCCTCATCGTTGTTGTCCCCATCGCAGTCATCATCGGCAAAGCTGCTGCAATCTTCGAGTTGGTCGGGGTTGACGGACGCCAGGGTGTCATCACAGTCATTGCCCATGCGCGCCGTGTAGCCAGAGCTCAAGTCGGGCAAACATTGGCATTGACTCAAGGCATCGGCACCAAAGCCATCGCCATCGCCATCGTACCAAAACATCTCACACCCCACCGCGTCGACATCATTGGTTTCGCCGTCACAGTCATCGTCGAGGGTGGGCGTACCGCACAACTCGTCGGCGCCGGGGTGGGTGGTTGCGCGGGCGTCATCACAATCAGAGGCATCGGCCACAAAACCCTCGGGTTGCACACAAGCCACCACAGGATGGGCCTCGCCACCAAAGCCATCACCGTCGGCATCCAAGTACCAACTCAAAGCGTCGTCGGCGTCGGGCTCGTCGATGCGGCCATCGCAATTATCGTCAACCCCCACGGTCGCACAGCGTTCGGGTGCAGCAGGGTGAATCAAGGGGTCGGTGTCGTCGCAATCATCAAAGCTGGTCGCATGGTCTGGGGGGATGACGCACGCTTCGGTGCTCATGTCGAGATTGCCGTGACCATCGTTGTCAGCGTCGACGAAGAAAATCAGCTTCACACCATCGTCGATGATGCCATCACAGTCGTCGTCGAGGCCGTTGCATGCCTCAGGCTCGCCCGGATTGACCGCAGCCAACCCATCGTCACAGTCGCTGGCGTTCAACACATGGCCATCGGGCGGCGCACATTGGGTCATCACCACGCCGCCTGGGTCGCCATAGCCATCGCCATCAAGGTCTGGGTACCACTGGCCTTCGCCGCTCATGGCAGGGTCATCATCGTCGATAAGCCCATTGCAGTCGTTATCGATCCCATCACACAACTCGGTGGCCCGAGGTGACACATCATAATTATTATCGTCGCAGTCACCGCCGTCGAGCACGTAGCCAGCAGGACGGTCACAACTGACCAAAGTGTCGTCATCTACGCCATAGCCATCGGCGTCAACATCGTGGTACCAGGTGGCGGCGTCTAATAAATCACCCGCTGCTTGGCCTTCATTTATTTCGCCATCGCAGTTTTCATCGAAGGGTGCGCAGCTCTCATTGGCGCCGGGGTTGATGGCTGCGACCGAGTCATCGCAGTCTCCACCCACCGCCGAAAATGCCGCAGAAGGGGCCTCGCAGGCCACGACAACAAAGTCATCGGTGCCAAAACCATCGCGATCGCCATCAGAGAACCACTGTTTTGCGTCGTCTGCATCGGCTTCATCGGCATCGCCATCGCAATCGTTATCGATGCCATCGCACACCTCGGAAGCACCTGGAAATGCGCGGGCTTCGTTGTCATCGCAGTCACCATCGAGCTCGCTCACGCCATCGCCATCAAAGTCGTGACCCGGGTCATCCAAAAAGCCACGTTTTGGAAATTCGGGAGTACAGCTGGCCAAGATGAGGCCCATCAGGCCCAAAAAGTAACGATATGTCATCGGCATCACCATCCTGTCACAACAAGCATGCCGCCAAGGTGTTTGGCGCCCCCAAATGGAATCCATGTGGCCGCCACTCGCTCACCAAAAAATGGCAGGTCATCATATTGAAGCCCGACGCCGCCGGCCAAGGCAACCAAGCCGCCCACGGTCACCCATCGCCCGATGCTCATGCGATCGATGGCCGCGTCATACTCGATTTTGTTTCGGCTGAAATCCGCCCAAGCCTCTGCACCTTCGGCCTTTCTCGCCGCGGCAGACGCCTGGAGCCAACTGCTTGAGGTCAACAACATGCCCCCAGCAGAGACCGACAACCCTGCCCACATCAGTGTTCGACCTGCGACCAACCTTGTGTTTCCACCGGTTGAAAATCCAGAAGGAATCTTCAATTCCTCCCACGAATCGGTGCCCACCCGATGAGACACCAAGACGCCATTAATAGAAAAATAGACCACCACATCGGGGTCGTACAACACCGACAGGACCACATCAAAAATAGGCCGCTTTTCTTCTTGGGTCGACCAGATGATGGCGGCTTGAGTCAGGGCCGAGGGCACAATGAGGCGTGGGTGGCCCGAGGGGTTTTTAGAACTGGTTTTGGGCGATTTTACCGTGAGCCAGTGGCTGGTCATGGCTTGGCCCACGACCTGAATCAAGTGGGCGCCTGGACGAAGGGAGATCAAGCCGTGAGCGACGTCTAGCCGCCGGCCATCGACCCAAACAAAGCCGTCTTCTGGGATGGGCGAAATGTCGATTTTAATGACCGGACGCTCATTGAGCTGTAAGGCCACCGCGTCAAAAACAGGGCGGGCATCGGGCGGAAAGTACTCATCCCACACCAGCTCTGGGTCGATGGAGAATGCGATATCAAAGGCTTGATTCGTCCGCTCTTTTTCGCCAAACTCAAACGCTATCAGACCTTTTAAATAAAATAGGCGACTGATTCTTTGGGCATCTGCGGGGGTTGACAAGCAACGAATGGAGTCCTCTGCCACCTGAACATGGGCGAGGGCTTTTTCATACTCGAGATAGGCCATCGCCCGTTCAATTCGGTCGACGGCTTCGCGAAGGTTGTGGTCGGTTGTGGGTGGCCCATAGCAACTTTCGACGCGACCACCGCCCAGCATCACTGCGGGCTTTCCGCGGACCAACTCAGCGATGGTCATCACCCGAATATTGGCGACATCGTGCTTGGTCGCTGCGGCACTCTTGGCCAACAAAACCCGGGGGTCTTCTCCGGCGTGCAGCACAGGTACCGCAGCCTGGCAAAGAGATGAGAGCACCATCAGCAAGCCTAAAATCACCCTTCACACTCCTTAAAGTCAGAAACAACCCTTTTCGGGTTTAGCATGGTCGAAACCTTAGCGGGCGTCCAATGCTGCGTTGAGGGCTCCCACATCGCCACCGCCCGTCGATACCACGAGAACGACTTGAGCCCGGAGCCTTTGGCCTTGTGTCAGGGTGATTGAATTAATGGCATCGCTCAGCGGGCCAACATCACCCATGGCCGCGGACGCTGCGAGGCTTGCGACGAATGCTTTTCCGGTGGGGTCTTGGTCGAGAGCGGCTGCCGACCGGTGTGCTTGGGGCCATGCCCCGGTGAGTGCTTGGGCCAAAGCCAAGGGTGCGACCAACTCAGGCGAGGCCGCGCACCCGGCATTTAATGCTTCTTGGCCCACCCGTACCGCAGCGACTGGATCGCGTCGTTTGAGGTGAATCCGGGTGATATTAAAGCAACTCTCTTCGAATGGCATGGGCGGCTGAATCACCGCCTCGCGATACCAATATGCGGCGTCATCATCGCGGCCATGGTCTTCGAGCCAGCGGGCAAGCGCACCTTTTGCGTAGCCCGAAGGCGCCCGGTCGATGCTTGCAGTCCATAGGCGCTCATCGTCGCCCCACACCGGCACTTGCCTCATCGACAATCCACTGAGCCAAATCAGTACCACCCCAATCAAAAGATGGGGAACTTTACCGCGCCGGGCCACTGCAGCCACCGCCCACGCGATACCGACCATCGGCAGGTACAAATACCGGTCCACGATGGCCCCCACATGAGCGACCGCCGCCCACGCGGGCAAGAGACCCAATAGCGCAAAACCCAGTCCGGCCCGCGCGAGAGCCCCGCCAAAAACAGCCATCACGGCCAGTAAAACAAGCGCAAGTGCCGCACCCAACCACGGTATGGCCGGCAACCACGCGAAGTGAATCACAGGCGCGATGTCGACGGGCCAAACGAGCTTTTCCAAGTAAAACGCGAAGGCGGGTGCCCCCACAGCTTTTAGGTGAGCCACATCCGCTTGGGCCGGCCAACCCACACCCGCAAGCGCACGGCACCCAAAGGCTATTCCAAAACCACTCAACACCGCGATATGTGAACCGACTCGCCCCCAGCCACCCCACCGGGCCTTGGCGGCAAAAGCGAGTAAAACGGGTGCAAAGACCACATTTTCTTTGGACAACATCGCAGCGGCGGCGGCGAAAGCACCGGCGATCAGGGCTTTTCGGCTGGGATTTTTGGGGCTCAACAAAAGCAATGCGCCCAGCAACCAGGTGACCGCCATGGGGTCGTTGCGGGCGGAGACAAACCCCACAACCTCGAGTTGTACTGGATGAAGCGCGAACACGGCGGTGCCCAATACCGCTGCGCGCTCGTCTTTGAGCACCCGTTCAAGCAAGCGAAGCAAAAGGAGCACCGCCGCGATGTGCCACGCCAAGTTGTGCAGATGATGAAACTGAGCGCTGAGCCCTGCCACCGCACGGGTGAGCGCCAGGTCGATGACCATCAATGGCCGGTAGTAGCCGGGGTCGGCGTCGGGGACCGGGGTGCCATGCCACAAATCACTCATAAACATGCTTGGGATGTTCAGGAGTGAACCTGTGAGTTGGTTTTCGAGCACCAACAAGTGGTCATCCCATACAAAATCACCACCCATCAACGGCATGTACACCGCAAAAATGGCGACCAGCAGCAAAATGCGCGCCAAGCGAGGGTTTGAGGAGTTCATGGCCATACTTTAAGCGATTTGGGCCACAAGGATTTCCCAGGGTGTGTTTATAAAGCCAAGACGGACAAAAACTGTCCAGGTTTGGGCTTGCCTGGAATTATCGATGAAGTATACTGAATGCATGTTCAGGTACCTCGTTGCATATGCCCCCACCTTTAGACTCGACCGGTGTGGGTGGTCCCCCCATCAATCTGCTGTCTTGGTCGCAGAACAAAAAAATGCACTGCGGGTTGTCGCCGCCACCCCCACCGCCATCCGTGGCGGAATTCGTCTGGGCATGAGTGTGGCTGGAGCCCGTGCCCGATTGCCTCAACTGGATACTGAACTGCTCGACCCTAAGGCTGAGGCCGCTGATCTTGAGGCACTGACGGCTCAACTGTTGCGGGTCTCCCCGTCCATCGCAGCACTTCCACCCGATGCTGTGGTGGCCGAAATATCCAGCATCGCCAGAGACACATCACACCGCAGCACCCACGAACACAGCTTGATGGAACGGGTCCGCGACCGCATGAAGCACCTCGGCCACATCGCTCATGTTGTGGTTGCCGACGACCCCACCACCGCCCGCTGTGTTGCCGAGTGGCAGCGCACCTCCACCGTCATCCCCACCGGCCAAAGTGCAACCGCACTCGCACCGCTTCCCCTCGCAGCCCTTCAACTTCCACCGCGCTCACACACCTTGCTCGAAAGCCTGGGCATCCACACCATCGGCGCGCTTTCAGCACTCCCGCCTGCGGCCATCACCGGGCGATTCAAGCCCGCTGTGATCGCCGCTCACGCCTTGGCCTGTGGTGCCATTCCAGGGCCACCCCTCACACCCTGGGCTGAGGATGGTCCCCCCAGCCTCACCCAGGAGCTTCCCTCCCCGGTCGCCGAACTCAACGCGCTCTTCTTCGTGATCGGCGCCATGGCCCGAGACATCTCGGCCCGGCTGACCGCCTCGGGCCAAGCCATCACCCAGGTTAACCTCAGTTTCCGCCTTGATGGCGGGCGCCAGCAATCATTGGCCCTGCGATTGGGGGCCCCAACCCGAAACCCAAGCCATATCCTTAGCCAAATTCGGCATCGATTGGAGCGTTTCAAGCTGGGTGCGCCGGTGGTGGCGCTTACCCTCTCCACCAGTCAAGCCATTGATTTTGAAGGCCGTCAAACCGACTTAAGCGACCCAAACCGTCGTAATGAGGCCCTCGAGACGGTCAGCGCACGGCTGCTCGACGCCCTCGGTAGCCGAAGCGTCACCGGTGCCCGCATCACAGCGCGTCATCGCCCAGAGGGGGCCTGGCGCCCGGTTCCCTTTGGCGTTGCAGTCCCCAATCACGTCAGCGCTGCATCGACAGCATTGGCCGAGACCCACAGCCCAGACCCTGTGGTGGCCTGGGAGGGAAGCCCTGAAATCCTGGCCCCTGAGCGGCCGCCCATCTTGCTGGTACCCCCCACCATTATCGAGGTCGAGCGAACAAAAGAGGGCCGATTAACTGCCGCCCATATCGACGGAAGATGGCACGAAATTACGCGAATACTGGGTCCTGAACAACTGTCTGGAGAGTGGTGGCACCATCCTTTTCAGCGCACCTACTGGCGGGCAACTTTAGACGATGGGCGCACCGCATGGTTGTACAGTGAGCACGGCCGATGGGCACTTCATGGGTGGTGGGACTGATGAGTGCCGGCGCCGCAGAACTGATATGTCGCACCTCATTTTCATTTCAAGAAGGTGCGAGCAGCCCAGAAGAGATTGTAAAGCAAGCGGCAAGCCTCGGCCTAAGCGCTGTGGCCATCACCGACAGAGACGGGGTTTATGGACTGCCTCGGGCCCACAAAGCGGCTTTGGCCCTTGGGGTGCGCATTCTTCCCGGCGCATTGCTCACCCTCACCGATGGCCCCGGTGTGGTCTTGCTCGCCCGAGATGTCGGCGGCTGGTCACAGCTCACACGGCTCATCACCGAGTGTCGTAAAAATATGAAAAAGGGCTGGGGGCAACTGCCATTGCAATCGCTGTTGGCGCGGGCTTGTGGCTTAGAGGCCATCTTGGTCGGAGACTGGACTGCCGACCGAGCGGGGCTTGTTCGAGATGCCATGGGCATTCATGTCTCATTGGCCCTCACCCGACGACTCGACAGCCACGACCCTGCCCGATGGGACAAAATCGCATTGCTCTCCGCACGCACACAAATCCCGATGGTTGCCACCTGCGATGTCCAGATGCACAGCCCACAACGGCTACCTTTGCAAGATGTGCTCACCTGCATTCGTCGAAAATGTACCATCGACCAGGCGGGCACCACCCTCAGCCCCAACGCCAGTCGCCACTTGCGAAGCCCTACCCAGATGGCACGCATGTTCGCAGCCGCCCCCCAGGCCCTCGCCCGAAGCCTCGTCATCGCCGAACGCTGCCAATTTTCCTTGAGTGATTTGCGCTATCTTTACCCCCGCGAAGTGGTCCCCGAGGGATGGACACCCATCACGTGGCTGAAAGAAAAAACCCGCGAAGGCTTGGCGTGGCGCTATCCAAACGGGGTCGCGTCGCATGTTCAAAATCAGATAGAGCACGAGCTTCGGCTCATCGAAAAACTGGATTTTCCAGCTTACTTTTTGACCGTTTATGATGTGGTGCGATTTGCCCGAGATCGGGGAATCCTATGCCAAGGACGAGGCAGCGCGGCCAACTCCGCGGTCTGCTTTGCACTGGGCATCACCGCGGTCGACCCAGCCTGCTCCAGTCTGCTTTTTGAGCGCTTTATTTCCGAAGAACGCGGCGAGCCCCCAGACATCGATGTGGACTTTGAGCACGAACGACGAGAAGAGGTGCTTCAGTATGTCTACACCCGCTACGGACGACACCGGGCCGCCATGGTGAACGAGGTCATCTCCTACCGGCGGCGCTCGTCCATCCGCGATGCCGGAAAAGCGCTCGGACTCGATGCCGACCAAGTCGACCGTATGGCCAAAGGTGTTCACTGGTTCGACAAGGCCAAACTCGACGAAGCAAAGCTTATCAAGGCCGGGCTCGACCCCAAAGACCCTCGCGTAAAGCATGCACTGACCATCAGCGAAGCCATGCGTGGAATGCCACGCCATGTTGGGATTCACACCGGTGGATTCACCATCTCTGATGGGCCACTCATCGATTTGTGCCCCATCGAGCCCGCCACCATGAACAAGCGAACGGTCATCCAATGGGACAAAGATGACATCGACATTGTCGGATTTGTAAAGGTAGACCTGCTCTCCTTGGGCATGCTCACCGCCATCCGAAAATGCTTTGACCTGGTCAAAAAGCACTGGGGGAATGCGCTTTGCCTCGCATCCACACCGAACGACGACCAAAAGGTCTACGACATGCTGTGCAAGGCCGACACCATGGGGGTTTTCCAGGTCGAAAGCCGGGCACAGATGTCGATGCTACCCAGGCTCAAGCCCCGATGTTTTTACGATTTGGTGATCCAAGTCTCCATCGTCAGGCCAGGCCCAATCCAGGGCGGCATGGTTCATCCATATCTTCGACGTCGACGGGGTGAGGAGCCGGTCACCTATGCCCACCCCAAGCTCGAGCCCATCTTGGCCCGAACCCTCGGAATTCCCATCTTTCAAGAGCAAGTCATGGCCATGGCCGTCGCTGTCGGTGGATTCACGCCTGGCGAGGCTGATGCCTTGCGGCGTGCGATGGGCGCGTGGCGAAAGCAGGGCACATTGGGTCCATTGGCTGAGAAATTGGTCAATGGCATGAAGAAAAATGGCATCACCGATCAATATGCCAAACAAATTTGCGAGCAAATCCGCGGCTTTGGGGAATATGGATTCCCTGAATCTCATGCGGCCAGCTTTGCACGACTGGTTTATGTATCGGCTTGGCTAAAATGCCACTACCCCGCTGCGTTTTGTGTGGCCCTGCTCAACAGCCAGCCGATGGGGTTTTACTCCGCCGGCTCTCTTATCGACGACGCACGCCACCACGGTGTCTTGGTCCGACACATCGACATCCAACACAGCGATCATGACAACACCCTCGAGGCTTATGGTGAAAATCAGTGGGCCATCCGAATGGGACTCCGACAGATTCACGGCCTCAAGCGAGCAGCAGGGCTTCGCATCCAAATGGCCAGGAAACACGAGGACTTTCAATCGATCGCCGACCTTCAGCAGCGGGCATGCCTCGACCGTGGAGATTTGGCCCTGCTCGCCCGTTCAGACGCGCTTCGCACCATCGCTCCCAATAGGCGCCAAGCCCTGTGGTCTGTCCAAGGACTATATGAACTGCCCCTATTTCGGGGCCTAAAGCGACCCGACGGCGTTCGGTTGGCACCACCGAGTCCCACCGATGAAATGCAAGAAGATTACCGCACCCAAGGGCTCAGCTTAAAATACAACCCAATCGGAATGGTTCGAGAGCGCTTGGTGAAAGATGGCTTTGTCTCAGCGGCCCAAGTTCGAGACATCCCTGGTGGTCGCACCATCCGTGTGGCCGGAATGGTGGCCCATCGCCAACGGCCGCCAACGGCAAAGGGCGTTGTCTTTATGACCCTAGAAGACGAAACCGGCCTTCTCAATGTGGTCATCAAGCCCCACACTTTTGAACGTCAACGTCAAATCATCGTCGAGAATAACTTACTCGAAATCACCGCAACAGTTCAACGAGACGGGCGCTCAGTCAGCCTTCTTGCCTCACGATTTTCAGCCCTCGATGCACCCAAACCTGAAAAATTGACCAGCCGTGACTTCCGATGACTTGCTACCATGGCCCATCATGAACACAAATACGCTCATCATCGCCCTCTTCTTGACCACGGCTTGTGGCGCCAAAATGACGTCCAGCGATGACGATATAGACGACACCGCACACCCCCAGGCCATCGACTCTGGTGACATTATCGCACCGCCAGAAGACACGAGTGGTCCGCCTCCGGTACCCGTCGACATTTCCGAAGACCATCCGCGCTTGTTTTTTTCGCCCCCAGACCTACCGAGGCTTCAAGGGCAAATCTACGATTACGACCGGGTGGAACTGGTCAACCGCTGGGATGGATTTGTATCTGACAGGCGCGATATCGCTACCCTGCCTCTGGCCGAGGGTGTTGCTGCCCCAACCACCGACGAAGCATGGTCTGCCCTCGCAGCCCCCCTGCCCAACCTGGCCATATACGCACTCCTCACCGGAGACGAAGAGGTCCAAAGTCAAAGCCTGGAGTGGATGCGCCGGGTCGCAGCCCTAGAGACATGGGGCATGGGCGACATACCGGCCATCTCTCAAGGTACAGCGGACACCCTACAAGCCTTCATCACAGCCTTCGACATGCTCCACACCCGAATCGAACCCGCTGAGCGAAACATATTCCGCGGGAAAATCATCTCCAACGCGAGCGCCCTCCAGGCAGCACTCTCCAACCCAGCCACCCCCGATTGGGCCAAGCAGTGGAGCGGTCGCGATGGTCAGGTGGCACATGCAGCCCTGTTGATGGCCGGGCTCACCCTAGAGCATGAACACGATCGAGCCCCGCAATGGATCGACACCGCTGAGCGTTTCGTCGACACCAGCCTCGCCGGCTTGGCCCGTATCCAAGATGGAAGCTGGCCAGAGGGCCCAAGTTTGGGCAGCGAAGCCCTATCGAGTTTGTACCAGAGCATCTTTTTGCTCGACCGCCACTATGGCCTCGCGCTCGCAGACAACCCATGGCTCGCCGCCAGAAGTGAGGCGATGCTCAGAAGCGCGCGCCCAGGTCAACTCGCATTGCTCACCGTCGGCGATGGCGATTCAAGCTGGGCTGTGGGCCCGGTTCACCAAGCTTGTTTTGTGGACGGATTCACCGACACCCACCTTGCCTCCTGGATGAGCGAGCAACACATCCTGAGCTCAGATGGGTACTCACGGGACAACACCCTGTGGCTAGAATTTTTATGGTGCGACCCAGATGTCACGCCCGCGGTCCCCACCGCAGATACCCCCAAAACCCACCACTTCGCTCAAGGCGGGACCATGACCTGGCATGATGGCTTCAGCGCGGACCAAAGCAGCATGGTGATGCGCGCAGGGGTGCCCATCGGCCAAGACACCTGGGCCGCAGTCGCCGCTGGGACCGAGGACACCCAAAACCTAGACCTTCGCCGTCTTCATCCCGATGCGGGCAGCTTTGGCTGGTACCCAAACGGTGTCCCAATCTTGGTCACCGGCCACACCCAAAGCCCAAAACGGACCCAAGTCGAGAACACCTACACATTTGGCACCACAAGCCCCATAAGCCGAGGCTGGAGTGCCACAGACCGCGAACATTGGTGGCCCTCCGCCAGCTTTCACACCGATGTGGGCGACCTGAGTCAAGTTGGACAACTCGGCGAATGGGACCTCGACTATGGGCCACCCAACGCCCTAGCCGATGCCGAGGCGCGCTTTGAGTTCAGTCGCACCAAGCGCGGAATCACCGTGATTGGCGCAAGTTTTGAAAAAATGTACCCCTCGGGTTTTAGCACCGACACCGGCGGCCAACCCCTCGGCCTACAGCGTTTGGCACGGTATTGGGTCATCCTCGATCAAGGGATTGTGCTCGTTTTTGACCATCTTCGACACAGCACTGACTTGTCCCATTACAGCCGATTTAGGGCCGCAAACGGCGGATTTTCAGTCAGCGGAACAGCCGGTACGGTTTATGGCGAAGACGGCAGCAGCTTTGTGGTCGACGCCATCTCAGGCGGGACCGTTTATGCCGACCAGCTCGTCAGCGATGTTCTCGACCCTGCCAGCACCTGGGTAAATCAACTCGTTGTGGTCAACACCGCAAGCACCGGCGCTCACCACCACCTCACGGTCTTGCGCTCAACAGCACAATCCGTGGTCCTGACCAGCTGGGCCCCCACCGAACAGGGGGTTGTCGCAGAGCTGGTGGTGACCGATGAGGGTGTGGCCACCCCGGTTTCTATACGCTTCGCATCCGGGGCAGAAGCATCTTCACGCCAGGCCTTTCTGGGTTTCGCTGGCTCAATGGGGATCACACAAAACACCGACACCGAGATTCGCTTCTGATCGACTGGACTGCCCCCGGCCACAGCCCTTAAGACACCGCCACTGGAGACACCATGGGACTCGACAACCGCGTCAACTGCTGCCCCGACGGGCTCGTCACCGATCGCCGCCGGCGCATCAAGGTTTTGGATTGCACCATCCGCGATGGCGGCATCTGCAACCAATGGGACTTTGACCACGCCCTCGTGCGGCAAGTTTTCGACGCACTCGCTGCGAGTGGCATCGACTATATGGAGGTCGGATACAAAACCCAAGACGGTGTTTTCGACCGCAACGCTGTGGGGCCTTGGCGCTTCTGCGAAGAGGCCGACCTGCGCCAAGTGGTCGAAGCCGGCCCAATGAAAATCGCCACCATGGTTGATGTCAACCGGGTCACCCATAAAGAGATTCCGCCCAGCGATGACACCGCCATCGACGTCATCCGAATCGCGACCTATGCCCACCAAATTGAAGACGCATTGACCTTGCTCGACCACTGCTTAGAGCAGGGCTACGAAACCTTTATGAACGTGATGGCGGTCTCCACGCTCTCACCCGACGAGGTCGACACCTTCCTGAAAAAACTGGCGGGTTCGGGCATCCACAATGTCGCAATCGTCGACTCTTATGGCGCCCTATACCCCTACCATGTGCGGTATTTGGTCCATAAATACATGAACTATTTGGGCGAGCAAACCAAGGTTGGTGTTCATTTTCACAACAACCAGCAACAAGCCTTTGCCAACTCCATCGCCGCCATCGACGAGGGCGTGGACTTTGTGGATGCCACCCTACACGGTATCGGCCGGGGCGCAGGAAACTGCCCACTTGAACTCCTTCTCTTTTACCTGGACAACCCAAGACACGACCCAAGACCCATCTTGGATTTGGTCGAGCATTTCGCGTCGATGCGTGAAGATCTGCGATGGGGCTATCACCTGCCCTATGCCATATCTGGATACTTCAACATTCACCCCCGCTCAGCCATGGACCGCATGGCACGAATGGACCGCTACCAGGTGCGTGAAATGTTTGAGACCCTCGCCAAAGATACATGAAAAAGCGTGGATGAGGCACAGCCCACATCCACGCTCATCCTTGGCCACCCCAGCTCAGCGCCCGGCGAGCCGCGCCTCTTGTTTGGCCGTCGCTCCCAAACGATCAGCCTTGGCGATCAACCGAGACAACTCACGAGCGTCTTTGCCCATTCTCACCGAGTCGACCAAAATGCCCAATTCCCCAAGGTCCACCTCGGCGGCGTAAGGACTCTGACGAAGCACCTCAGCCAAGGTGGCGGCGCAGTACGCCAGCTTCAAGCTATCCACCGCAGCATCTGAGTCTTGAGCCAAAGCCCGTGAGTCAAACTTAAACTCACGCTCCGAGGCCGCCTTGTCCGCGCCTGGCATTTCCCACCGCACCCGAACAGTGGCCAATGCTTGTTCTGCATCGGCACCGTCGGCCAAGATGACCTCATACAGTGCCGTCACAGCGTGGCCAGAACCCACCTCACCCGCATCAACCCGGTCGTTCCGAAAGTCCTTGTCCGCAATATCGCGATTTTCGTAGCCCATCAGCCTGTATGCGCTCACAGCCGCCGGATTGAAATCAACTTGAATCTTGGTGTCTCGGGCCACTGTGATCATCGTACCGCCAATCTTCTCCCCAAAAATACGATCCGACTCCTTTTGCGAGTCGACATAAAAGTTGTTGCCATCACCCTTATTGGCCAACTGCTCCATCAAGGTGTCACGATAGTTTCCTTGACCAAAACCGATGGTGGAAAGCGTGACGCCTTGATCAGCGTAGCCCTTGATCTGCTTGAGCATCGACTCCCAAGACCGAGCGCCCACATTGGCGTCGCCATCACTCAAGATAACCACCCGATTTTCTGCACCACGCTCAAACACCTCATCCGCCATTTCATATGCCAAGTCTATACCCGAAGACATCGCCGTTGATCCGCCCGATCGCAGGGCATCGATGGCTGCGTGGATTCGCGTCGACTCGGTCGCCTCGGTGGGCTCTAAAACCCGAGCCACACGCCCCGCATAGGTGGCCATCGCCACAGTATCTCCCTCGCCGAGATTATCGATCAAGGTGTGCATGGACTCTTTTGCAAGCCCCAATTTATCTGCCGACGACATCGACCCTGACACATCGACCAAAAAGGTCAAGTGCATGGGCGGGCGGTTCTCAGGTGCGTAGCGTTTAGCCTGAAGCCCCACCCGTAAAATATGATGCCCCTTCCTGAAAGGGTCCGCCATCGCCGCCATATGCACATCAAAGGGACCACGCTCTGGGGTTTGGTACCCATAGTCAAAGAAGTTCACGAACTCCTCGACCCGAACACCCTCCCACTGAGGAAGGACGCCACGATTGAGTTTGCTTCTGGCCATGGTGTAGCTCGCGGTATCTACGTCGATCGAAAACGTCGACAATGCATCTTCGTCCACAACCACAAAGCCATTGACACCATGATCGGTGTACTCCTCTTGTTGCTGAGGGCGACGGGGGTGTACCGAGGTGGCCAGAATGCCACCGGTTTGGGAGCGTGGCGGGACCATCATGGGCCGACCCCGAACATGTTTACCTGCCTTTTTCATGCGGCCTCTGCCGAGATTCACCCCCGAAGCCCGCCCGTATGATGACACCGAAGACGGGAGTACAGGCGGGACCGGGAGTACAGGCGGGACCGACAAGACATCCTGACGTGCCGCTACCTCCTCGGCCTCAACAGCAGGTTCTGCAATCGGTGTGCCCTCCTCATGAATATCCGCCTCGAGGACTTGTTGAGTCTTGGTACCCATACAACCCATCAAGGCCATCGAAGTCAGAAAGGAAAGTCCTGTTGTAAAGGAAAAGCTGCGAGCGTGGTTTTTGGTCATGTGGACCTCCTGTGTGGTTTCCCCCACACAACGCCCCGAGCCTCAAATCACTTTCACCTCGTCCACAAAAAAATTTAGTGCTTGTCTTCGTAAGCGCTCAATTGAGACTCAAGAGCGTCAATGCGGTCCTCGAGCTCCTTCATGCGGGCTTCGTGTTTGTTTTCAGCAGCGATCGTTTGGACCTTGCCCTCACGACCTCGAATTTCGGTCACTGCTGACTGCGCGTTCTTGGACAGGCCTTTGACGGTCTCCTCGCGACGAAAAACCTCAAGATGCGGGATCGCTGATTTATCCCCGGTGGACTTGAGCAAGCTCACGGCCGTCTGACGTGCACGAACGTCGAGGTCCCCAAGCAAGCCCACCAAAACACCAGACAACTTGGCCATCGCCCGGTCTTGGGCTGGCCCTTCATCCGCGGAACCAATGAGCTTTGCCGCAGCCCGAAGACCACGGGTTCGGATGCGACGGCGGAGCTTCATGCTCATCAAGCTCGGCAAATCGGTCAAGCTGCCATGGACACCTAAAATCCTTGCCGCAGAAGCCGCCAGGTCCGGATCGGCGCTACCCAACACCCCACGGGCGAGCTTTGTCCCACGCATGGGCGATATTTGGGCGATGGACTCGAGTGCCGACTGCCGCACATCACTGTTTTTGTCGCTCCGAAGCCGACGCTCCAACAACGGCAAATCCTTACCATCCAAGCCATGCCCCAATGCGGTCACCACCGCCATGCGCACCCGGTCGTGCTCATCCGCAGAAAAAGCCCGAAGTGTCCGCATCTGGCCTTGCTCACCCAAGGCCATGGCCGCTGCCGCTCGCACCAAAAAATGTCGCTCTTTATCCGCCAACACCGCCGCCAACGGCTCAGCCACATCGGTGTCAGCCAAAGCAGAAATCGCCCGAAACACCGCAGCGGGGTGCCCTGAGCTCAACTGGGCCGTCCAGGCCTCTGGCTCTTGCTTGTTCTCAAGCTTGGCAAGCACCCCTGCCTGCGGGTCAAATGCGACATAGGTTGGCGGGCTTTCGAGCGGGATTTGGATCTGTATTTTGCCGTCGGTGAGTATGGCTGAGTGCATGACTGCTCCATCAACATGCCCAACTTCGATGGAAAACGGAACCGTGTAGCGCGGGCGCTTTTCTGTGATGGCCTGAGCAACCGTGATGGTCAACACCCCATCAGCCCACTTGTCCGACACCGTCAGCCGGGGAACGTGGGGCAACTCAACCCATTGCTGGAAGAACCACCCCAACTCTTGGCCACTCGCCCGTTCCATCGCGGCCTGAAGATCTGCGGTTCGCACCAAAGACCGGGCGTGGGAACGGGTGTAGTCACGAATCGCCTCCCAAAAAACCTCCTCACCGAGCATCACCCGCAACATCTGCAACACAGATGAGCCCTTGGCGTACACATTGTGATTGGCTGCAGCGTCTGGACCATGAAAAAAGCGCCCAGCCAAGGCGTTCTCAGTCTGGCTCCCCCGGAAAGATTTTAAAACCTCCATCGCCCATCGTTCTGGGCCATCTCGCCGGGCCAACCAATCGTCGCCAAAGAAAGAGGCAAAGCCTTCGTTTAGCCAAAGGTCTCTCCATGTTCGGCAGGTCAAGAGGTCCCCATACCATTGGTGTGCGAGTTCATGTGCCACCAAGCTCTGAATCCGGTCTCGGGTGAGGCCAACACGCTCTCCCCGCACAACATCGTTTGTGTTGATGGTCGCCCCGGTGTTTTCCATGCCGCCGTACATGAAGCGCTGCACAAAGACCTGCAAAAACTCACCCCACGGATATTCCACCCCCGTCCTTTCGGCGAAGTGCTCCATCATGTCAGGGACTGCACTCCATACTCGGTCAACCCCGCGTTCAGCGGCGTTTGGCCCCACCCACACGCGGTTGTCTGGCCCCCCGCGCTCCTGGTACGGCCCCGCCGCAATCATAACCAAATACGATGGCAGGTTCATGCCGGTGTTGGTTTTGATTCTCCACCCGTCAGGCCCAGTGACCGCTCCGGTGTACTCAAAGCGGTCATTCGGATGGTCCCAGGCCGGAAACCAATATCGGTTGTCATTTTTCTGGCCCTGAGTCCACACCTCCGGATACTGATCCGGAGACGAGGGGCCGGGGTCACGAAAATGTAGACCGGTTCTTGGGGTCGCCGAATAGCGAATGAGCACCCGCCCTTCGCCCCCTCGCTTAATCCGGGAGGGCAGGTCGATCGAGAGGGTATCGCCTGGAGTCCGCCAAACGACTTCCTCGCCATCCACCGATACCGATTCAATATTCAAAGCCACTTGATCGAGCACAAAAGTGCTGCTGCCCAAGCGGAGCACCGTGTAGGCGGCAGTTCCTGCAATCGTCCGCGCGTCAAAATCCAGAGCCAAATCGAGATTGAGGGCCAAGATATCTTGACTGCGGTCAGGCACAGCACTGTTTGGCTTATCTGGCTCCAGCACCGGAACCACAGAAGCCTCAGCACCCAAACCCAACAAAAGTACCCAAAATATCGACATGGTGCCGACCATAGCAGGTCCGGCCTAAATGAAGCCGTGGACAAAGCGCCGCCACCGAGCCCGCAACCGCTATGCTCTAGATATGTGCGGACGATTCGCCCAAAGTACCCCAGCAAAAACCCTGGTCGACCTCTTCAGCTTGGGGGCGGGGCTTAGGCTTCGTCCACGCTTTAATCTGGCGCCCACCCAAGCCATCGCCATCATTCGCGCCGATAACGGGAACCCCAGCCTTCATCACCACAGATGGGGCTTGGTTCCACCATGGGCACCATCGCTCAAGTTTGGCGCAAAAATGATCAACGCACGGGCTGAAACGGTCTTCGACAAGCCGTCTTTTGCCTTCAGTGCCAGAAATCGACGCTGTATTATCCCGGCCTCAGGATTTTATGAATGGACCACAGG
>DBIS01000080.1 GCA_002296975.1 Deltaproteobacteria bacterium UBA796
TGTCGTCGGATGCCGCCCTAAGGCTCAAGTCAAACCCGATTCCATTCGTAGGCCGCGGCGGCCTAAAGCTCGAGGCGGCTCTCAAGGCCTTTGGGGTAGATGCCACCGGAAGGGTTTGTGCAGACCTCGGTGCATCAACCGGCGGCTTCACAGATTGCCTGCTTCAGCGGGGTGCAGCCAAGGTATTCGCCATCGACGTCGGCTATGGGCAATTGGCCTGGAGCCTGCGGACTGACGACAGAGTTGTCGTGATGGAGCGCACCAACGCCCGCCACCTCGAAAGCCTACCTGAGCCTGTGAGTTTAATCGTTGGGGATCTGTCCTTTATATCCCTCACTAAAATCCTCCCCGCGATTCAAAGACTGGCAAGCCATGGTGCTGAGGCAGTTTTGCTCATTAAGCCTCAATTTGAGGTCGGACGCGAATCGGTCGGCAAAGGTGGGGTCGTTCGGGATGAATCCCTTCGCCAAGCAGCCATCGCAAAGGTTGTGGCCAGTGCCGAGGCCGGGGGGGCTGTGTCTCACGGCGTTATCGACTCCCCAATCCCTGGGGCCAAAAAAGGCAATATCGAAGCATTGATTCACCTCAGCTTGGGCCAAAAATGACTTGGTTGTTATTGATCTTCGCCTGTAATGGCCCGGCATCTGCACCGGCAATAGTGCAAACCACTCCCTCACCAAAAGCGACGTTAATCGAGGCAGGCGAAGTTGAGGGCATCTTGGTGGAAGGGGTCACGAGCACACAAGGCATCTTACTGCTGGTCGAGAAAATCGACGCGATCAGCGCCGCCCGGGCGCAAAGCCTCAGCCCGTCCACCGTCTTGGCCATCGCACCTTCGACACCAACAACTGCAGCAAAAGCATATCTTGAGGCCTTCCCACAAGTGTCTAAGGTAACGGTCTTGTGTGACCGCGCAGACTGCCCTGGACTTAGGGCCGAATCGGGACCACCCACCTCGCCTGCTCGGAAGCTGTTTCAGCAGCGAGGTCAATCTCAGGATTGATCAGCGCCTGTGTGGGCCTGCCGTTTAGCGATGCCTGGGCATCCACATGAATCGCCCATACACCACTGCCTTCAGACTTCAAGACCTCGGCCAAGTGATGGGCATATTTTAGGATGAGTTGGGGGCGCGTGGCCATCTTTCTGCGCTGATAAAGGCTTAATTCCACGGATGGATCAATGACTTTATGGGTACCACGTTCTCGATCCAACCCATGAAATCGGATTCGACCGACCTTGCTCCGCAGCTTCATACGCCATGAAAACCGATGCCCCAACTCATTCCAGCTGGGGTTTCCTTGGACAAGCCAAGGACGCATGGGGATTGTTATCTGGCCGAGCATCCAAAGGGCCACGACGACCATCAACCACGGAGGGCTATGGCTTCTGGATATGGGTAAAACCGGAGATATCCGCACCCCTCCCACCCCAAGAAACACCGTCGTGAGCAGCACCATCGTTATTGGAAACACCCCAATTTTAAACAGAAGTGCATTGAAGGCATGAAAGACCAATACCAAAATAAAAGCAGAAAACCGTGTCCGCTTGAAAAGCAGCAGCGGAACAATCAGTAAATCGACCACCAGCCCCGCCCATGACATGACAAGCCCGGTCTGTGGCAGCCCAAGCAAATGGCCAATGACAGGCCAATCTCCGCGCATGGCCATCCACTGGGTCAAGGGTTGACCCGCCATCCAGTCTGAATTGAGTTTGGCCAGGCCACCAAAAACATAGACCACCCCGACCTGAAGACGCAAAAGGTCAACCATCCAGGTTGCAGCCATTCTGTCGGCCCGAACATCGGCCAAGGCGAAAAACACGCCCACAAGCAAAACCAAATACAGGTGGTTTTGATAATAGGCCTGGTCCATCAGAAATATGGCACCAAAGCCTAAAACAAAAACGACGGCCCCAAAGCGTGCCACTGTACACCACACCATGCTCAATCCAGCCATGGCCACACCGACAAACAACGCCATCATACCTGTTGCAGAAAGGGGCCGAAGCCACTCAAAACCAACCGTATTAAAATGAAACTGAGGTTGAACATAGTAGGCGTCAACAAAACCAAGCGCCAGATATCGCACCATCTCCGCGGCCATAATCAGCCCGAACCCACGCCGAATAAAGACCAGCCCGGCTGGGTCAACCGGGCTTGCCCACCGACGATGAAGTTGCCTTAAAACCGCCATCTCAGATACACATCGCCTGAGGTTTTTCCTCGGTCACCGGTCACAACCTCACCATAGGCGGCACGAGACAGCAGCCACTCAATGGCGGCTTGGGTCATATTGTCTGTGTCCGCCTCTGGGCGGACCCGCTCGATGGAGAGGTACACCTTGTCTGTGAGCGGAAATCCGACCTTTACAGAGCCAGACCCTGGATCGATCTGAACATTTTGCAGGAATGCAGCGCCGGTGGAGCGAGCGGCTTGGCCACCCACACTCGCCATCGCTGCACTCAACAACCCCGCCCCACTCTCACCCTCTGTTTCAGACATCGCGCTCGTCGGCTTGCCGAACAGCAACATCGACATGACATCCGTCTGATCCGGGTACTCAGGTGAACTCATGTGAATCGAGGTGTTCTCAGCATCGCCAGCGATTTTTATCTCAACCGAACCATACCGGCCCACCTGATGTGCCGCGCCGAGGTCCAACTGAGGGTTCGTGTAATTCTCACCTGTGAACGTCACAGTCCCCTCTGTAATGACGAAGCGTTTGCCCATGGCCACCGCCTCGCCACGGAGTGTCCTCAACTCACCGAGCATCGAAAGCTGAGCGTCCTCCTGCTGAATCCGAAGCCGCCCATCCAGACCCAAGTCGACATTCATCGACGCCAACTGAGCAAACTGGGCGCCGAAATCCTCGGACATGGGAATATCAGCCTTGATTCGCACCTTCGAGTTCAAGTTGACCTCGAGGTCCAAGGAGATATTGTCCGCCACACTCGGGCCATCATCATCCTCGATTTCCACGCGCTCGACGACAATCCGCTTGTCCCGATGCACCTTAATGCCCTCATCGATATCGAAGGAACTCGTGGTCTTTAGGACTTCCGCCCCGACGGCAATATTGGCTTGGTCAACCTTGACATGACCCTTCACTTTAAGTGCTGGGTAGTTGCCATCAATCGATATTTTTCCAGAGGTCGCAACGGAC
>DBIS01000088.1 GCA_002296975.1 Deltaproteobacteria bacterium UBA796
TACCGGAGAAAAGCGCACGCTTTGGCAGGTAGACACACTGCAAATCCAGTGCTTTTGGCCATATCGAATGGGCTTTTTACAGCTTCCACAATTTTTCCACTTTTCATCCATAATTACTCCGTCGTGTGAGGCCCAAGCTAGCACGGTGCCATCGGTTGGTGGGCGGTGAATATCTGGGTTCAGGAAAAGCGAGCAAAAGCCTTCCCCTGCTTTTCAAGAAGGTCCGCAACGGTGTCCTCGAGGGTGGCCAAAGGATCTCGAGGTGAAAACCCGAGGGTGGCAGTGGCTTTGGCAGCATCTGCGTACCAATAATGACTCGACAACTCCAGGTCTGCTCTGGAAATGACCGGGCCTATGCCCATGCCAATGCCCTCTTTTTTGCCCCATGCTGGAAACCAGCCCAAAGCCCGGCGGCTAAACTTGGGCATGGCGACAATTGGCGCATCGCGTCCGGTAATGCGCGCCAATCGGGCATAAAAATCCACAAAGCGCATATTGGCGGAGGCGATCAAATACCGTTGACCAGCCTCACCTTTGGTCAGCGCCGAGTCAACCACCGTCGCCACATCGCGAACATCAACAAAGGAGATGCCGCCGCTGGGCGCTATGGGCACGCCATGGTCGAGAAATGTCCGCACTGCATGGGTAGACATGCCGCCCACATCATCGCCTGGGCCCAGCAATAAACTGGGGTTCAGACAAATCACATCGAGACCCTGGAAAGCCATGGCGAACTGCTCGGCGTACAGCTTTGAACGGTAATAGGGCCATGCCGAGATGATGGACTCCGGAACATCGTCATTTTCCGTCGCCATCGCGTCTGGATGCTGAGACACCGCGATGGTGCCCGAGGTCGACACCAGAACAACCCGCCGAACTTTTGCTGCCAACGCAGCATCGAGCACATTTTGGGTGCCTTTCAGATGAACATCGAGGGTCTCTTGAGCCCGCTCTTGCGCGTGCGATACGAGGCCAGCGGCGTGAACAACCACATCTACCTTGGCAAAAGCTGCCTTTAATCCACGCCCTTTCACCACATCGATCTTTTTGCCGACACATCCACTCGGCGCATCGCCTGACCGTGAAATACACACCAAGCTGTGCTCAGCATTCAAGCTTGAGACGATATGACGGCCCAAAAAGCCCGTACTGCCTGTAATCGCGATGCGCATCAGCCTTGGTAATCCACCAGGCCAAAGACCCGAGAAAATTCGATTAACAGGGGAATGTCATTGGTCTTGATGGACCCAGAGACAAATTCAGCGGGCGTGGGCAGATACGATTCGCAAATCAACTTTCTAATCATCTCGGGCTCGGCCTTGATCACACAATCGGCTGAGCCGCCCGAGGGCCGCCCAGGACTGACTAGGCAAGCAGTGGCCGTCACCGCCACCGAATACTTCACCTCGCCGAGCGAAAAATACCAGGACACATCCCGTTCGATTCGGTCGGCGTCAAATTTGGAATGAAGGGATTCCAGGGCCGCTGTGACCCGCTCGCCTGGGCTTTGGACCACCGCGGCGGTCACAGCCTCGGCCTCATCCTTTTTCATGCGGGCCAAATCCAGCACATCGCCTTGGCTCAAACGCTCAACTGCGGTGTGGGTCAACTTTGCCACCTTTCGGGCAGCCTCTGCTGGGCGCATACCTTCGGTGAGCGCTCGGAGTTCGCCTATACACAGCGGCGGTCCAATTCGTACATGAATATCCCGCTGTTTGAGCACAGCTGAACCCTTGGGCAAGGCTTTGTACGCTCCATCGATATGCAAGGGCAAAATATCGACGCCGGCATCGAGGGCGATCTTTCCAATCAGCGGCTTAAACTCGGCCAAACTGCCTGCGGTCTGACGGGTGCCTTCAGGAAAAATAAGCACAACCTTTCCTTGACCCACAACCTCGACAGCCTCACGCAGACTCGTGCGAAAACCAGCTTTTCGGTCGAGGGGGGTGATGTTCGTCAGGTGCTCAAAATAGGCCACCTTCCAGCGGTTTCCCTCGAAAAAATAGTCCTTGGCCGCAAGTGCCGTCATGTTGTCGCCATAAGACCCAAGCGCGTGCTTGACCAAACCCATGTCCAGATGGCTGGTGTGATTTGAGACCACAATGACCGACCGGTTCATGGGAATGTGAGCCTGCCCGGTCACACGGGTGTTCAAGATGGCGCCATTCAAGGTGCGTTGAAGCATGCCCATGCCCCGCTTCATGAGATCTGCAACCGGCTCAGGAAGGCTGACGGGCTGGATTGATTCCGCTTTGTGAGCAGCCACCACCGGCGGTGCCCCAACGAAACGCACCACATCGGCCACCGTAGCGCATTGGCTCAAAAGCACAGGATCAACCTCGGCTGGACCCACACCACCCAAAGCCGATGCCAACTCCACCCACATCAACGAGTCAAAGCCGAAAGCCTCAGCGAGATTGAGGTCCATGGCGACCGCTTCGGATTTTACCCCAGCTACAGCGGCGATGGCCCGTGCAACCGGCGCAGCGACACCTTCTCCCCGTCGGAGCTTGGGCGTGGCCGCGATAATCTTCTCCATGCTTTCACGGGCCGCTTTGCGCTGAACCTTCCGTGTAGCTGTGCGCGGTAAGGGTGCGTCCACCAGTTGAATCACCGTGGGGCGCTGGGAGGCCGTCAACTTGGCCACAGCCGACGCGATGGCCGTACGGGAAGCGGCGTGATCACCCTGTGGGCGCGCCAAAAGACCAAGGCGCTCGCCACCTCTGGGGTCGCCGAGGCCGACAAGCGTGTACTCCTCTACGGTTGATATGTCCCCGAGGGTGTTCTCTACATCGTCCAGATACACATTTTCGCCACTGGCGGTCACCACGACCTCCTTGGCACGGCCCACCAAAAACAGGCGGCCTTTGTGATCGAGCCGACCCATATCGCCGGTATGCAGCCACCCATCTGCATCGACCGTGTTTTGGGTGGCCTGAGCGTCTCCAAAATAGCCTGACATGACCGTAGGCCCACGGGCCCAAACCTCGCCAACACCCTCGCCATCTGCACCTTGAATCTTAATCTCTACACCGGGGATCGCCTTGCCCACATGACCGGGCTTTGCACCGGGACCGCCCATGGCAACAGCCACAACAGGGCTCGCCTCTGTCAGGCCATAGCCCTCCGACAAATGAAGACCAAGACCACTAAATAGCTTCGCTGTATCTCTTGGAAGGGCCGCGCCCCCGCTGATCAACAGCCGGATATTGCCGCCGAGCCGCCCATGTACAGACCCGAACATGAGCTTGCCCATATCGAGCCCCGTGGCTGCACCAATTTTTTGATTCAAAGCCAGGCCTTGCTCGAAGGCGAGGGTAAACAGCTGGCCCTTGGCACTGACCTGACCGCGAATTCGACGCTCAAGCAGCTGCCACAACGCCGGAACACCCACCATTGCCGTGACACGCCCAGCCTTGAGGCCATACGCCAGACGCTCCCCATCGATGGCATCCAGGTAAATCACCCTTGCCCCTCTCGATAAGGGCAGCAACAACCCGCAAGCGAACTCAAAAGCATGATGGAGAGGCAACACACTCAGCAGGCGGTCCGTCTCAACCAAGGTGAAAACCCCAGAGACCGAGGCCACCAGGGCGCAAAAATTGCCGTGACTGAGCATCACACCTTTGGGCGTACCGGTGGTGCCCGATGTGTACAAAATACTGGCCAGAGACGCTGAGTCGATCTCGGGTGCGACCAAACTCGCACTGGCATCGGTGGCCGTGATGTCTTTAAGATCCGCGACGGTAATCTTGATACCGAAGGCCGACGCCGCATCGGGATCTAAAATGGCTACATCCGCCCCACAAGCACCGATAATATTGTTGACCGCATCTGGGCTTAAAGCCGGATCAAGGGGAACGGCGACACCACCGGCCCTCAATATTCCAAAATATGCGATGGCCCAATCTGGGTGGTTCGCCCCCGAGAGCACCACCCGGTCTCCGACCTTGACGCCCAAGCTTTGCAAGCGCGCTGCCACAGCGATGGTTCGCAACTTGAGCCCCCGATAGCTCACCGTGGTGAAGCCATCTTCGTGGGTTCGCTGTAAGGCCGGCGCGAGGTCGTGACGTTCAGCGACGTTGTCGATCAACGACACCAAATCATCATAGGGCCGCAAAGCCTTGCGCTTTTTCCGGATTTTTTCGTCGATCAAGGGCGAAACATTCTTTTGAATCCCTGGCCCATGAACCTCGAGCAAATAATGGCGCCAGTCAATCTTTTCGGGACTCCAATCCAGCAAACGCTGGTCATCAGCCACCAGCCTGGAGTAGGCCGCGCGAACATTCGCACAAGAAAACCGATAGTTGTGCGTCGCCATAAAAGGCACAAACTGGTCGGTGATGCGCGCTTGAATTTCGAGCCCTTTCGATATCTCCTCGAGGGTCTTTGCCGCAGGACCAGCCAAACTTTCGAGTGGCCCCTCAGCAAAGCGGCCGAGCACCTTAGAGAGCGACCTCACCCGGCGGGCGCGGAAGCGTGGACCCCATTTTTCATAATTTTTGGCGGTGGCGCTCTCGGGCTCAAGCCGAGATTGAATCCAGTTCACCACCGGGCTTCCGCCCGCATCACGTACATAATGCCGGCGCTTAAAGAGCCCTACCAGCTCGATGAGGCGGTTGATATTGAGTGCATTGGTGTCAGATGTTCCAAAATGGTAGACCGGCTTATGGCTGCCCTCGATAAGCTCTGCCAAGGCCAAAATCATACCGATGGCCACCTGATCTACCGGGACAATGTCGAGGCAGGTTTCATCCTCTTTCGGAAACAGAATCGGCCCTTTGACGGTCAGATAAATCAAGGGCGCTGAGGTGTTGATACCCTCATTCCACCCCACCGATGGGTAGCTGAGCGCAGACTCGATGACTGCGGGTCGGGCGATCGCAAAGGGCACCCCAGACCGTGCCAAAATCTGCTCTCCGATGGACTTTGTGTAGGTATAAATATTGTGCCAGCCCCAATATTTGGCCCGCTCCGTGCCCCAGTCGACCAGGCTTGCTTCTTCAAAACGACGCTTGGTGCGGGCGACCTCATCGGCGAGGGCTGAGCCCCGTGTGGGTTCTCCTTTGGCGTCCAAACGCGCTTTGGCCGCGGCCAAAAAATGCGATTGGCGGAAGGCATCTTCGGAGCGATGTCGGACGCTCTCGACCAGGTCTACGCATTCAGCGATCTCCCGCTCAGGATCCCAGTGTGAACGCTCGAGTTCATCGGCCCGAGGGAAGGGGTACGCCCGCGGATCGACCTCATCGACCTCACCGGTCCGTCCACCGGCAACATAGGCTGTGGATGTGTGCAAAAAGGGCACGCCAAGGCTGTCGGGTCCGCCCAAATCTCGGGCCATATCCACTAAGTTTTGGGTCCCAAAAGCGTTGACATTGAGCGCATAGTCCAGCGGCGGGTTGAAATCGACCACCCCAGATGCGTTGACGATGGCGGTCAACGTGCCCCGAATTTCATCGCGAACGGTCTTGGGAATACCCGCAAAATCCTCGGTCACA
>DBIS01000087.1 GCA_002296975.1 Deltaproteobacteria bacterium UBA796
GCCGGGCCAAAGAAAAGAAGAGAAGCCCAACGACCGAAGCACCCAGGATGGATTGGGGCCCGGCGCCGCTTAAGCTGACAATGGTCTGTGCTCCGGCACCCAGCAACAGGCCTCCGGCCAAAGCAGCAAGCCAGTGCGCAACACGAGGTGAGATTGGGGAGAGCATCCTCAACACCATAGCCGAGGGCCACGGTCCATGCCCGAAGCACGGATCCAGAGCTGCGGAAATGTTGTGACTGGAAATATGAAGCGTATTTCTTCATGGCAAAACTCAGGCTTTAACCTCGATTTCTTGATTTCCTGCCCCTTCATCCCTAAGTCCCCATGGCTGCACCTATGCAGCCTTGCTAAAGGCTCCCGGTCGCTTGGCCGATTCCGCTCAAGTTTTCATCGCTTTACTCGTCAACCTAAACTCAGTACTATCAGCCACCGTAAGGGTGCTGTTGGTGCCTGACGGCTTTCCCTTCGTGCCCTTTTGGCCCCCCCTCAGTCCTGGATTCCACCCACATGGGCTTCTTGAATCGGAATAAGCGCGCTATTGGCTTGGATATTGGTTCAAGCAGCGTCAAGCTTATGGAGCTTGAACACGACGCCAAAGCCAACAGCTATCGGCTGGTCGCTTTCGGCATGGAGCCCCTTCCGCCTGAAGCCATTGTTGATGGCGCCATCATGAATACGGGTGCTGTCGTTGATGCCATCCGGCGGTTGGTTGAGAAGGCTCGGGTCAAGACGAAGGACGCTGTGGTGTCCATCTCTGGAAATTCAGTGATCATCAAGCGGATCAACCTCCCGCTGATGACCATGGAAGAGCTCGAGGAATCCATCCAGTGGGAAGCAGAACAATACATCCCATTCGATATCAACGATGTGAACCTCGACGTTCAGTTGTTGGACGATACCGGCGATGACGCAGGCCAAATGGACGTCCTTTTGGTCGCGGCCAGAAAAGAGATGGTCAGCGAGTACCAATCGTTAATCCACCAAGCTGGCCTCAAGCCTGTGGTTGTGGATGTTGACGCCTTCGCCATCGCCAATATGTTTGAGTTCAACTACGGCCATCTCGCACAGGCTGTGGCCTTGGTGAATGTGGGCGCAGATAATGTGACCATTCATGTCGTTCGGAATGGCATCAGCATGTTTACCCGTGACATCGGAATGGGCGGGCGGCAGTTCACCGAAGAAATTCAGCGCGCCATGAACATCTCTTACGAAGATGCGGAAATTCTCAAGGTTGGCGATCCCGAGGCGGATGAGCGTGCGATCGTTCCCGAAGAGGTCGAGCAGGTATTGGTGAGTGTGGGCGAGAGTTTGGCCACAGAGATTCAACGCTCTTTGGACTTTTACCTCTCCACCGCCGCAGATTCAGACCTCGGGCGTATTTACTTGTCTGGTGGTGGTGCCCGAACCCCAGGTTTAGCCAGAGCGATTTCCAGACAGACCGGCCTCCCATGTGAAGTTGCCGACCCTTTCACTCGGATTCAGATCGATGAGCGAGAGTTTAAAGAAGGCTATTTAGAGGACATTGCGCCACAGGCCGGGGTTGTGGTCGGGTTAGCGATGCGGAGGCAAGCGGACAAATGATTCGCATAAACCTACTCCCAGTACGTCATTCCAGGCGCCAAGAGGCGGTCCGGGCCGAGGTCGCGATCGCCATCGTCGGCTTGGTGGCCATGTGTTTGGCCATGGGTGGAATGTATATGGTGGTCCACGGCGACCTTTCATCTGCTCGCGCTGAAAATCGTGACTTGCAAAAAAGTATCGATAAAACGCGGCAAATTGTGGCTGAGGTCGACGAGCAAGAGCGCATAAGCGCAGACCTCAACACCAAGCTTCGGGTGATCAAACGTCTTAAGGCAAACCGGGTGGGCCCAGTTCACCTTCTCGATGAATTGAGTCAAGCCACCCCCGAAAAATTGCAATTGGTCTCCGTTGAAGAGGACCGTTCCAGGGTGTCCATCACTGGACTAGCGGTCACCAACGAGGTCATCTCTGACTTTCTTGGAAACCTCGAAAAATCCGAATATTTCAATGAGGTCTACCTCAACGCCATCGACCAGACCGAGGCTGGTGGCGTGAAGCTCAAGGAATTTTCGATCTCTGCGCGTTTGATTGTTCCTGGACTCGAGGAACTCGATGCGGAAGAGGCGGACGCAAAGCAAAAGGGCAAATCTGGTAAACGTGGGAAGGGCAGGAAATAATGCAACCTTCTCCGATTATAGAAAAGCTCGCCAAGCTGCCCCGCGGTCAGCGGTTTTTGTTGTACATCGTGGCTTATGTGTTCGTGGGCCTAGCCTTCGTGCTCACGATTTACTACCCAGGTGTGGGAGAGTTGGACACGCTTCGAAGCAACAAGGTCACTTTGGAGGGTCAAAAGTCCCAGGTTGAAGCCCGGGTGGCCAATAAAGAGCGTTTCGACGAGGAGCTTCAGCGGCTAACCAAGGAGCTCAAGATAGCGCTTAGTGAGTTGCCTTCCGACCGTGAAATCCCGGGGCTGCTCAAAGGTATCAGTCAACTCGGCCGAAAGGTCGGTCTTGATGTGCGCCGGTTCACGCCATTGCCTGAAGAGCGCGAAGAGTATGTGGCGGCGGTTCCTGTCGAGCTTGAGGTGGAAGGCAGCTTCCACGAGGTCGCGATGTTTTTCGACCGGCTCTCTAAAATGAACCGCATTGTATATGTGCAAGACATCAACATGGGTCGTGCGGTCGAGCGGGGAGGCAAGGTGTCCCTCACAGTGTCCGGTAAGGCCGTGACGTTTCGATTCCTCACTAAAGATGAGCTGAGTCAGGGCCAAAATGTAAAGGGCCGAAATAAGAAAAAGGGTCGCGCAGGCGCACGGAAGGGCAAATGAACAGTTTTGCTCCCTTGATGTTTATGGCGGTATTGGTCCTGCCAGGCTGTGAGATGCTCGGCTTGAGCGACGGCGATGGCGGCGGCGGCGGCGGCGGCGGCAACGCCAAAGCCATGAAGGCCATGGCACCGGGCTCAGCAGGCGGGAGTAGCAAAACCCGGCTTGACCGCGCCCTCGAGGCTCAGGCTGGCTACGTTTACAACCCCATTGGTAAAAGAGATCCTTTTCGGGCCTTCTTATCTCTCGGCGGCAGAGGCGTAGAAGACGACACGCCTCGGACACCTTTACAACGATATGAAATCGACGAATATCGGCTCGTGGGCATTATTTGGGGAATCGATCGGCCGCGCGCCTTGGTTGAAGACCCAGACAGTGTGGGCCATGTCATGGAAATTGGTACCTATATTGGAAAAAATTGGGGAAAAGTGACTCAGATTACAGCCTCCGAGGTGGTGGTCACTGAGGAGTACCAAACGATTGATGGTGAGTTGGTTGTGAATCCGATCCGGTTGGCTTTGCCAGTGGGGGTTGAATGACCTTTTGTCCCGATACGCGTACAGGATCCCGAGGAGGGATGGTATGAAAAGTTTTTTTAGAACCTGGATGACTTCGAGTATTTTTGCGGTCGCTATTGCTGTTTCACCTGTATTTCAGGTTGACGCGATGGCTGCAGATGTCGAAAACGTCGAAATTATCGTTGGCGACACCACGGATGTGTTGATCCATCTCACCGAAGGATCTGATGGTGCAGCGGTAAGCTCCTTTACGATGAGCGATCCCGCACGGGTCATCGTGGATATAGCAGATTTCCGCACAGCAGAAGGCTTAGACGAGCTTCCTGGTAAGGGTGGATTGGTCGATCACGTATTGGTGTCCACAATAGAAGATGAAGCCGGTGTGATCACCCGTGTCGAGCTATTTTTGACGGGATCAACCGACCACACTTTCTCTGTAGCGCCCGGATTGATTCGCATTGCGCTCGAGGGTGCAAGCCCAATACCGGGTGTGGCCGGTGTCGACCAAATGGGCGATGCTCTCGGCGAGGACGAAGCGCCGCTTCCACCTCCACCAGCGCCGCCAAGTGTGGCTGCGGCCACAAGCGAACGCCCTGCCGATAACCGCAACTTGTCGGGGCCAGAGCAGCTGCCTGCCGGCCCTGTTTTGACTTCTCTGGACTTTAAATACCAGCAGGAAATCAACTCGGTGATCATCGGCACGCGCGATGTGGTCGATGTCACCGATTCCCGGCCGAATCCCAAAACCATCATCATCGATTTGCCCGGTGCTTTTGTTCCGAAGAGTCTTCGACGTGTGCTCGACACCGGTGATTTTGTTTCCCCGATTCGCATGGTGCGTGCCTACAGTACATCCCGTGGTGCCCGGGTGGCCATCAGTCTTCGCACGGCTGTAGACTACCGAGTTAACCGTGGCCCTCGAGGCGTGACCGTCAGCTTTAATGTGCCTGCCGCCCTTCAAGAAGAGTACGTCGCTGCCCGAAGCTCCACCCAGGATTACGGCGCTGTTGGCCCTGCCAAATCTGAAGGACCAATTCGGAACGCCTACCAAGAAGAGATCGTGATCGGCGCCAGTGGTCGGACCATCTCGCCGAATGCGGCTTGGGGTACAGGTGGGGGCTCCAATAATCCCGCAGCGCTGCTGGGTATGGCCGCAGGGTTCCAGATCGATTCAAGCACGGCTGCGAGTGTGCCCTACTCGGGGCGCCGAATCAGCTTGGACTTCGTGAATGCGGATATTCATTCTATCTTCCGGTTGATTAGCCATGTGTCCCGCCTCAACATCGTGTCTGGTGACGACGTCTCTGGTCGCGTCACTGTTCGAATGGTGGATGTCCCTTGGGATCAAGCGCTCGCGGCGGTTTTGCAGGCGAAGGGCCTTGGCTCTCAGCGCTTTGGAAACATTGTGCGCGTGGCGCCGATTGAGACCATCAAGGCTGAGCAGCAAGCTGCATTAGAGGCCAAACGTGCTCAAGATGAGCTTGCAGACCTAAGTTTGCTGGTCGTTCCCCTCGATTACGCCTCCGCTCCGGCTCTCCAAAGTCAAGTCGAGAACCTCATCAGTGACCGGGGCCGAGTTCAGTTAGACGAACGGGGCAATCAGTTGATTGTTCAAGAGACTGAGAGTCGGCTGGCCCAAATCCGTGAATTGATTCGTCACCTGGACAAGCAGACGCCCCAAGTGATGATTGAGGCGCGGGTGGTAGAGGCCAACTCAATCTTTATTAAGAGTTTCGGTATTCAGTGGGGTGGAGAGCTCGATGCCTCGACCAACACCGGCTATTCGACAGGGCTGTTTTTCCCGAACAACGTCGGTATGTCCGGTGGAACGGGGCAGTCTGGTGGAGACCCAGTCTTTTACAGTGCGAACCAGCCGAACTTGATGGTGGATTTGCCTTCTTCTGGGTCGACGGGCTCGGTGGCCTTCCACTTGGGTTCGATTCCCGGCCTGGTTGATTTGGACGCTCGACTGTCGGCGATGGAGTCTGATGGTTGGGGCAAGGTTATCAGTTCACCTCGGGTCACAACGGTTGACAACGCATCGGCGACGATTCTTCAGGGGCAGAAGATTCCTTACCTGTCCACCTCTGCAGGTGGTACCCAGGTGAAGTACATCAACGCAGCCCTCGACCTTACGGTGACACCGCACATCACCACAGATAACAAGGTCAAGCTCAACGTTTCCGTTAAGAACGATCGCGCCGACTTCTCCGTATTGGTCCAGGGTCAGCCCGCCATCTCGGTCAAGCAGGTCGAAACGGAATTGCTGGTGACCAGTGGAGACACCACGGTCATCGGTGGTGTGTTTGCAACCGAAGAATCGATGTCGAAGTCCCTGGTCCCTGGTTTTGCCAAGATTCCACTGTTGGGATTTTTGTTCAAGAACTCCACCATGAACCGCAAGCGGAACGAGCTGTTGATTTTCATTACTCCGCGGATTGTGACCCGGACCATCATCTCCGAAGAGTAGGTCCATGCATCGGACCATTGCCATTGGGGGCTTTATGGGGGTCGGAAAGACCACTGTTGGGCGTCAGTTGGCTTTGGAGCTTGGGTGTGAATTTTTTGATTTAGACCACGAAATTGTCCTTGATGCAGGGCAGGATATTCAGGCCATTTTTGAACGCGGTGAGGGACACTTTCGACGTCTCGAGGCGCGCACCTTGGCGCGTGTTCTGAGTTGTCCACCTCATGTCCTTGCCCTGGGTGGCGGTACCCTTCATTTCGACGCGAATCTTGAGCACCTCCGTGCAAGTACGCAGGTTTTCGTGCTCAATATGCCCTTGGCTGCAATATCCGATCGCTTGGGGCGGCAAGACTCGACCAGGCCATTGTGGGCGGTAGGGGCCGCGTTGTATGAGGCGCGTAAGGAGCGTTACCATCAAGCAGGTCAACTCCTAGAAATCGAAGGCCTAAACCCCAAGCAGGTGGTGGCCAAATTGATGGAGATACTTTCATGAGATTGAATGTTGAGCTTGGAGCGCGGACATATCCGGTCGTGATCAGCACTGAAGGCCTCGGTGCTTTGGGTGCTGAGATTCGAGACACGCTCGGCGCACCGTCTTGGGTGGTTGTGGTCTCTAACGACCGTGTGTGGCCGATTTACGGAGATGCAGTCAAGGCGTCGTTACTGGCCGCCGGTATCGATTTGATGCTGGTTGTCTTACCGGACGGAGAGGCGCAAAAATGTGCCGCGTCTTGGGTGGGGCTCACCGAGTCGATATTGGCGCTCGGGGTCGATCGCAGCACACCGATTGTCGCAGTGGGAGGGGGTGTCATTGGAGACTTGGCCGGCTTTGCTGCGGCCACGATTATGAGGGGCTTACCATTCGTGCAGGTGCCGACCACGCTCCTATCGATGGTGGACAGTTCAGTTGGTGGCAAGACCGGCATCAACACGGCCAGGGGGAAAAACCTCCTGGGGGCCTTCCATCAGCCGAGCCTCGTTTTTGCGGCTTTAAACACCCTATCGACCCTTGATGAGCAAGACTTTTTGAGTGGTATGGGGGAGGTGGTCAAGCACGGCCTCATCGGCGATTCGGTTTTGTTTTCGATTTGCGCCGAACAGTCAACGGAGATCCTCGCCAGAAATCCGTCTTTAATCGCAGAACTCGTGGCTCGGTCGGTGTCGCTCAAAGCCAAGATTGTGGCCTCGGATGAGCGAGAGGAGGGCTTGCGAGCGGTGCTTAATTTAGGCCACACCGTTGGCCATGCCATCGAGACGACCTTGCTGGGGACCGAGGCTCCATTGTCCCATGGTTTATGTGTTGGCATAGGGTGTTTGGCAGAGGTCCGGTGGGCCGAAGCGCGCGGGGATTGTGTGGCTGGTGTGGGCAGGCGACTTGCCGCGGCGCTTACGGCGCTCGGCATGCCGGTGGAGCCGCCAATGTTAGATGTCGAGGCAGTTTTGCGCGCCGTCAAGTTCGACAAGAAGGGGCACCGTGGTAAACTCCGAACGGCGGTCGTTGTAGACGTTGGGCGTGTGCGCTTGACCGAGATCGATTTTGCTGAGATTCCGACACTTTTTCACTCCCTGCTTGGATTTTCCAAATGATTTCTCCCCTGATTGCGTTGTTGAGTTTGGGTTTCGGTTGTCTTCAAGGTGCGATTCCAGCACCTGCATCCGCCCGTCTAAAGGCTCCAGGAGACATTAAACTTGGGTGGTCGAATGCCTACCAGCCTCAACATGACCAAGTCGGTATGGTGTTGTGGCAAGACCTACTGGTTTACGATTCCGAAGAAGACAATATGCCTTTGGAGAGCATCGAGGTGGAGATACGCTCAGGCGCTGCAGGTGTGTACCTCATTCCAGCGGAGGCCGTGAAGCTTGTGGGATACCCAGAAGCGTCGGTCGATCCCACAGATCAGGCAGCCATTGAGGACGCCTGTACCGATGCAGATGGTGTCTTTAAGGCCGACCCAGAGTGGTGTGCTTGGTACTGGGATACCGATAGTCAGCAGTTTTATGAGGTCGGTCAGCAATATGTGTCGACGTCTTCGAATTATACCCCCAATTATTTTGTAGGTCGCACGGACAATCGGGGCTTGCTGCGGTTGTATATGTATGTCGATTCGATGCCTGTGTATGACAGTGGCGAGACCGACGACGAAGGAAACCCTGTTTACCGTTATGGTGCAGCACAGATTCAAATGTCGATCGGCGTGGATGCGGCTGCATTCGAGATTCGGGTTCAGGCCGAGTAGTCCGGGTTATCCAACTCATGAAGATTCTTGTCGTTCACGGGCCAAACCTCAACCTTTTGGGTAGCCGCGAGCCGGGTGTTTATGGGGCGGCTACGCTCGATCTGATCAACAGCAGTTTGAGTGCCTTGGGCGGTGAGCTCGGTTGCACCTTGAGCTTTTTCCAGTCCAATCACGAGGGTGAACTCGTGGAGTGTATTCACGGTGCTGTTGGAGAGGTCGATGCCATTATCATCAACCCAGCTGGGCTGACCCACACATCGGTGGTGTTGCGTGATGCATTGCTGGCGACTGGGCTTCGGTTTGTTGAGGTCCACTTATCGAATATTCACGCCAGAGAAGAATTCCGGCGCGTGAGCCTGTTGGCGGATGCTGCTGTGGGGGTCATCTGTGGTTTTGGTCCCTCCAGTTATCTGCTCGGGTTACGTGCGCTCGCTGCGGAACAGTAGGAGTTGAGCATGAAAATAGAACGGATTGAATCCTTGTTAAAGTTGATGGCCGAGTATGGCTGCATGGAGCTTGAACTCGAGGAGGAAGATGAAAGCATTCATTTGAGCATGCTCGGTTCAGGCGCTGTGGCTCAGGCCGCACCCGTGCCAGTCCCGCTGGCAGTCGCACTTGGTGCACCTGCTGTCGCAGACGACGCCAATGTCTATGAAGAAGTCTGCTCACCGATGGTGGGCACCTTTTACAGTGCGCCCAAGCCTGGCTCTCCGAACTTTGTAAAGGTGGGTGACCAGGTGAGTGTTGGACAGACCCTGTGCATCGTTGAGGCCATGAAGTTGATGAATGAGATCGAGAGTGAAGTCTCGGGCACGGTCAAGGCGATTTCGGTAGACAACGCAGGGCCAGTGCAATTTGGTCAGGTGATGTTTCTCATCGATGCCGACTAGGGGGCCGCGTGTTTGAAAAGATTCTCGTCGCAAACCGCGGTGAAATCGCGCTGCGCGTCATTCGGGCCGCCAAAGAGATGGGCATTCGGACAGTTGCTGTCTACTCGACCGTCGACGTCAACGCGCTCCATGTCCGTTTTGCAGATGAGGCGGTGTGTATTGGACCGGCCCAGGCCAATTTGAGCTATTTGTCGATTCCCAATGTGATCAGCGCGGCAGAAATCACCGGGGTTGACGCGATTCATCCAGGCTATGGATTTCTCGCCGAGAACATCACTTTTGCCAAAGCTGTGCTTGGCCATGGGATGAGCTTTATTGGCCCAGAACCCAAACATCTGGGTACCTTTGGCGATAAGTTGTCCGCCAAAGCCGCCGCCCGAGATGCTGGGGTTCCGTTGATTCCAGGGTCTGACGGATCCATTGAGGACATCGACGAAGCCGTCACTGTTGCCGCTTCTATCGGCTACCCAATAATGCTAAAAGCGGCCTTTGGAGGCGGTGGAAAAGGCATGCGTGTGGTCCAAGATGAGGCCAACCTGCGTCGCGTATTCGAGCTTACCTCTACCGAGGCCCTCGCCGCATTCGGAAATGGCGCTGTGTTTATGGAGCGGTTTCTGACCTCGCCCCGTCATATAGAAGTTCAGGTCGCCGGCGATGCTTTTGGCAATGCGCTTCATTTTGCCGAGCGCGATTGTTCCATGCAACGTCGGCACCAAAAGCTGATCGAAGAGGCGCCCGCAGCTGGCTTGTCCGATAAGCTCCGGGGTGACATTCGCGCCGCGGCTGCCAAATTGGTGAGTCACACAGGCTACCAAACAGTTGGCACCGTCGAGTTTTTGGTTCAAGGCGAGGAGTTCTTCTTTTTGGAGGTCAATCCTCGGATTCAGGTGGAACACCCGGTCACCGAGATGGTCACTGGCATCGACTTGGTTCAACTCCAGATTCGCTTGGCCGCGGGCGAGCGCATGCCCTTCACCCAAGACGAAGTGAAGGTGTGTGGTCATAGCATCGAGATTCGAATCAACGCTGAAGACCCGTGGACCTTTCTGCCGTCACCTGGGCTCATCACCGGCTATCA
>DBIS01000389.1 GCA_002296975.1 Deltaproteobacteria bacterium UBA796
GGCGCCTATCTGCTGCCCGAAAATCCTATGACGCCTTTTTAGAGAACCCAAAGCACAAAAAGCAACTTCGAGAGGAGGAGATGGACCTTCGCATTGCACTCGCTACCGCAAAAACAGCCCCGAAAAAGGCGATTCCACTGCTTCAAGAGCTCGCCATACAGTTTCGCTTTTCCACCACCGAAAAGGGTGCGCTCAACACACTCGAGCACCTTAACGACGCTGGCCATCTTTCCGCCGTGGTCCCGACTGACCCCCAAAGCCAAATGAGGCACGCTGTTTCCTTAAGGCGAAGTGGGCTGGCCGAGCGGGCATGGGCGGCCTTCGAGGGGCTTTCAGCCCAAGCCCAAACCGACCCTGCGATCGCACAGTGGGTCAAAGACAATACCCGAAGTTTCGCGCGCTCCACACGCCACCCACTTCCTGAGACCCTTGCAGCCGTCGCCGCCTACCAGCAAAAAAATGGGGCAAGCCCCAATCTGGCTTGGACCATATTTTCAGGCTGGCGCAAGGCTGGACGCTGGGACAAGGCCGCGAAGTGGGGGGAAATCGGCCTGAAAGACCATGGAAAGCACTGGCCTTGGCGAGGAAGTCGAGATGATGTGGCCCACGCCATTATGCTCTCGGGCAACTGGAGCGCTGCAAGCGAGGCATGGGACGCAGCCCTAAAGGCGAGAAATGGCCCCAAAAACCAGGCCCTCTTTTTCCGCTCGCTCACGGCTCATCTCGCGGGCGATCCCGAACGGGCCCAAGCCGGCTTTAGCACCTTAATTCTACGGGGGGGCCGCCTAGAGATGGCCTCTCGATACTGGCGAATTCGGTCAAGAGAGGCAGAAGGAAAGTCGACCACGATGGCCGACCGTACCGCAATCGCCACCCATGATAAGACCGGCTGGTACAAGCTGCTGCTCCAGCCCCCTCAACCCAAAGGCGAAGGGTGGGTTGTCCGAGATGGACGCTGGCATGGAGAGGCCCTTGCTGTCCTCCCAAACCTGGAAATGCCGGAAGCATATCCAGGGGTCCAGGTGGGGATTTGGCCCACGACCTCGGCTGTGATCCAGCGCCAAAACAATAGCCGTCGAGGCCTTGATTCACCCTCCAGCACAGCACAATGGTCCACCGTCCGTTGGCCCACATATCGCCAGAGCCGCTCCCACATCGCCCCCTTAGCACTGGACGTCCCCACCATTCAGGCCGATCTTCCGGACAGTTATAGACCGAGTCCGTATTTTGATGAGGCCAAGGGATTGTCAGCACTCAAAACACTTAGCGACAAGGCGTCGGGGCTGTGGCCAGACCTCAAAGATGTGGTTCACCTGGCCGAGGCAGGCCTATATGACGAAGCTGCCCCCATCGTGCGGGCGGCATTTTTGGACCACAAACGCATCAAAAAATCGGGAACCGCACAACAGCAGCACGCACTTTTGGCCTTAAATATCAGCCCAGAGACTTGGTTGAGCGCTGCCCTATCAACCCGAGATCACCACACGGTCTCCCGGGAGTTTTGGGGAAAAGAGGTGACCGAAGACCGCGAAGCCTATGGCCGCTTGCAGTTTCCAATCGCCCATGCAAAACAGCTATGGGCACACTGTCAGCGGTGGGATGTCGACCCATTTTTGGTGCTCTCCATCATGCGACAAGAGTCAATTTATAAACCTGACGCCCTTAGCCCGACAGGTGCCATTGGGCTGATGCAATTCATCAAAGGGACCGGCGCCAACGTATCGGCCTTACTCGGGGAGACCCTATTTTCGCCCCACGCCCTGTACGACCCGTCGCTCAACCTCAAGTACTCCGTGTACTACCTGACCTTGCTCAATGGTCGGTTTGGCGGAAATTTCCCCATCGCGGTGGCCAGCTATAATGGAGGCCCCCACCACATGAGCCGCGCCCACCGATCTACCTTGGGTGACTTGGACCTCGATGCATTCGTCGAGATGATTCCCCGCCGAGAACCGCGTGATTATGTGAAAAAAGTGGTCGGGTATTACCAGCAATACGTCAGCCTGTACGCCCCCGACGGGGCGGGCGTGGTGCTCCCCAAACGCTTGACCCATGATGACCCGATGGTGGTTGATTTTTAAAACCCTTGAAGTCTCACCAAAGAACAGGGCATGCTGAAATCATTGAGGAGAGACCATGAAAATGAACACGTGGATATTTTTAGGCTTGGCCATGACCTTGAGCTGTACAGGTGCAGAGGACAAAGCTGCGCAAAGCGACACTGAGCCCGACGCGGATGCCGACGCGGATGCCGACGCCGACGCGGATGCCGACGCGGATGCCGACGCAGATGCCGACTGCGACAGTTCACTCGGGACATTGTCTGGCGAGGTGGTCCAAGACTTCCCATGGAATGACGGTGACGAAGAGCCACCAGCCCCCAACGCACGGGTTTTGGCCCAACAAGCTGAACAGGCTCCAATCACCATCTTTTGCGATGAAGAAGGCCGATTCACCACGCCCATCATGAGCGGGTCATACACGGTCTATGCCGAAGACGGAGATGGCTGTTTTTCAGCAGAACAAAGCATCGAACTTGAAGCCTGTGGAGAGCAGACCATCGTGGTCAAACTCATCGATTGTATCGATTAAGCCAGGGCCGCGACCAACACCCCGGGCAAGGTCTCCATGACCGTACTCAACGATGATGACACCCGACACCCAGAGGCCCGCACATGGCCACCGCCGCCTGGGTGCAAAGACTTGGCGAGGGCTGCCACGTTCACGCGGGTTTTACTCCGCAAGCTCATCCTCACCGCGTTGCCCTTCTCAGAGACCAACACCGCAAGCTCCACACCGGCGGTGTTTAAAAGCGCGTCAATAATGCCTTCTTTATCGCCCGAAACCACGCCCAAGCGACTCACCGCCTCTTCTGTCACCACGCCGACCGCGACAGCGCCTTCGCCATAAAAGGATGCAGCACCCAACACTTCGCCCAAAAGCCGAAGCCCTCCCGCAGTCCGCTCATGAAGCACTTTTGCGTGAATCGGCGAAGGCTCGACCCCAAGCTCGATGAGCCGAGCGGCCAGACGATGGGTGGCTGCTTGGGTGTTTTCATGCTTGAAGCCACCGGTGTCAAAGATGATACCCGTGTACAAATGTGTGGCCATGGCCTTATCGAGTGCGATGCCCCAACCGTCGATAAGCGTATACACCATCTCGCAAGTACTCGGAGAGGTGGCGTCGAGCATGACGACATCGTAGCCATCGGGGCTCGAAGACCCGTGGTGATCGACCAAGGCCGTCGCCTTCGCGGCCTGAAATAGCGCACTCACAACGGGGGTGAGCCGATGGCGGTCCCCGTCCATCACCACGACCAAATCATAACTATCGGCCAAGTCTAGATCTTTGAGAAGCGTCTCCGCACCGGGCATCCAGTCGTAGCGAAAGTTCGCCTCACCACCCACATGCAGGGTTGCAGTGCTAAACTGCGCGGTGGCCTTAGCAAGGGCCAAACACGCACCGAAGGAGTCGCCATCTGGGCCAATAGGCCCGGTAAAAAGCACACTTTTAGCCTCCAAAAGGAGGGTTTTTAGCTGCCTTGATGCTGCGGTATTGCTCATGTTGAAGCCCCTGGTATGACAATTTTGGTCTTTGTAACCCTTGCCAACAAAAATTCACTGGATAATCAACCCACCCACAGGAGCAGACATGAGCGCGACTATCGTCTTCTGTGGCCAGGGCTCCCAACGGATGGGCATGGCCCAAGACTTCTATGAGGCTCACCCTCAAGCCGCCGCAGTTTTTGAGGAGGCGTCGGACACCTTGGGCTTTGATATGGCCGGTTTGTGTTTTAGCGACGACCCACGCCTGCACATGACCGAGTTTACCCAGCCGGCAATCCTCACGGCTTCGATAGCGATGTTTCGGCCATTGGCATCCTCCATCGGCGCCACGCATTTTGGTGGGCACAGCTTGGGCGAATACACCGCCCTGGTGGCCGCAGGCGTCATCCCGTTTTCCGAGGCCCTATCCTTGGTGAGGCAGCGCGGCCGGCGCATGCAAGCCGCTGTACCGGCCAACGTCGGTGCCATGATGGCCATCACCCAGAACGCTTTGCCATGGACGGTTTTACAAAACTGTTTGGACGGTCTCAATGTCGCCATCGCCAATCACAACGCCCCCAATCAAGTGGTCATCAGCGGTGAGACAAAGGATATTCAAACCGCTGTGGCCCGCTATACCGACCGCCCAGAGTCGACGGATGCTCAATTCCGACCGCTCACGGTGAGCGCACCTTTTCATTCGCGCTTGATGGCCACAATCGAACCCGGATTTCGGGCCTTGCTCAGCGAATCCGCCCCATCATGGACTGCGGAACTCAGCCACTCTGTGGTTTCAAATACCACGGGAAACTGGCATACAGGCAGCCCGAATGCCCTTATCGATGCCCTCACCTTGCAAATTTCAAACACGGTGCGCTGGGTGGACAATATGACCGTGTTGCTGAACCGCCAGCCCAATCACATCATCGAAATCGGACCCCGCCGGACCCTGCGTGGGTTTTTCAGGGCCATGACCAACACCGGCGACAACCCATTAGGCAACACCGAGCTTGAGTCGATTACAAACCTGAGTTCTGCCCAACGGGTGTTGAAGATACTGAAGTAGGCGCCTGCCCCAACGCTTCAGAACCCAGTTGATCCGCGAGCCTAAGAGCAGTCCAACGCACCCGCTGATCGCCATGGGTTTTGGCCTCATCGATCAAGCTTTTCCACGATGGTTTAAGCCGTGCCGCAGCCTCCAAAACCACCAACACCGTGTCGGTTGATGGGTCGGATGCGATCGTCCGGCGAGAGGCGCCCAAATAGGACACTGCTGCTATGTGCGCCTCGCCTGGAGCGTCAAACGGCCACATATCGGACACCGCTCCGGCATGCTGAACATTGGGGGTTGCTGCCACTTGGCCGCCCTGGTTGGCCCGCCGGTCAAGCACCGTGTTGACCAAGCCAACAGCGCTACCCAAATCCAGGGGCACGTCTACCCGAGCCAACACCGAAGCCGCCATGGCCGCCCGCACATGAGCGCCGGCGGCCAAGGGCAAGACATCGATCAAATCGCCACTCATGGCCGTGGCTTTGGCCACACTATGCCAGCTGACGAGCGCCCAAAATCGGTCCAAAGCATCCGCTTGTAGCGGACTGTCCGACAAGGCCTCTCGCAAGCCATACGCCCGCATCATCACCGGGGCCCAAGTCAATGGATCGGCATCATCGCTCGGTGGTGCTGCCGAGGCCAGAGCATTCACCACAGCGCCCAAGCAAAGCCCCCGAAAGGTCCCCGACCCGCCGCACAAAGCGACCGTATCAGACAAATGAGCCCGGTCCCAGACCTCTACATGAGCCACCGCAGCGGAGAAAAAGCAGTCGTAGCGCCACCGTAGCCCCCCCCTAATGCTCGCACAGGCCTTGGCCGCCGGCTCCACCTCGCCCGCCTCAGCTGCCTGCATCGCTCGGCCCCAAGCCGTGGCGTGGGGGTCGACATCAAGGCCGAAGCTCCCGGAAACACCGCGGGTGTAAATCAACGACGATGGGGACAAATCACCCGCGCCCCACTGCGCCGACACCGGACCGATGCCCGCACGAGAGCCCACGCCGACCGTTTGTTTCGGCGGATCCCACAAATGACTTCGCCCGCTCACATGCTCACACCGGCGCCGCGAAATACTCCGAGGCAGCAGGCTGCAATAGGCCGAAGCCCCCTCGGGGTCGTGATCGACCAGGGCCGAGATGACACCGATGCGTTCCAGCTCATCACTGAGGGCAGCAAGATGCCCGGGCACCTCAGCCCCATTGACGTCGTGAGCGGTGAGAATAATCTCCGTCCGACAGGCTGGGTCATGACAGCCAAGCTCATCGGGGGCCTGAGCGCAGCCAATCAAGCCGAAAAATATCAGCCTATTTGGCAGCCGCAGCATCCACACCACCAGAGCCGAAAAGTGAACGCAATTTATCGAGGGCAGGCTGTTCAGAATTGAAAAACAGGAAGGTAAACAGGTTGGAAGCCGCCAAATACTTCCGCACATCCGCCCAGCTGTTCATGTACTCCGCATGCCTGGCCAAGGTCACAGGCCGGAAATAAAACTCCCGATAAAACCGACGATGAAGGTCGATAATATCCCGTGGCTCCAGTCCCCATGGCACAAAGGTGGGCTCCCAAAAGGACTTCTCATCGTGCCCAGGGTTGACCACACGCCCCCATTTGTCGCCTTCACTCTCCCAAATTTCCTCTTGAGGCGTTTGGGGCAAAATGGTGTTGATTTGAACCGTCACATCATGAAGCGGAATCGACTTCGCGAATGCGATCGTCTCTAGGATGGTCTCCCGAGTGTCGGGCATATGACCCACCATAAAGAATGCTTTCGGCCGCAAGCCAACCTCATCTGCCCAGGTAATCGCGTTGCGAATTTTTTCTTTGGTGATGCCCTTGGAGATAAAGTCGAGCACCTTGTCCGAGCCTGACTCCACACCAAACCGAGTGCGCCAGCAGCCCGCCGCCTTCATTTTTTCGAGCAGAGGTTTGTCGACCACCTCAACCCTGCTCGAACAGGTCCAGCTCACCTTCACGCCACGGCGCAAAATCTCATCACAGATGGCGTGCACCCGTTTTTTATTGGCGCAAAACAAGGAGTCCACAAAGGCGATATCGGCAACCCCAAAATCACGGACCAGGTGTTCGATCTCGTCGACGATATAGCCCGGGGAGTGACTGCGGTAGCCCGAGCGAGACTTCTGGCAAAAAGCACAGGCATGAGGACATCCCCGACTCGTGACCATGGAAAACTTGGGAAACGCGTGCTCGTCAACAGGGACGGGTCGGTAAATATTCGGGGGCAAAAGATCCCGTGCGGGAAAAGGGAAATCATCGAGATTTTTGAACTTTTTCCGCTTGTTGGTGAACTGAAGCTGGCCGTCATCTCCACGAAAGCAGATGCCGTCGATGTCTCTTAGATCGCCACCGCCACCATAGTGATTGACCAGCTCAATCATGGTGTTCTCACCCTCGCCGATGACCCCGACATCAAAGCAGTCATCTGCCATCGCCTCTTCTGGGACCAAGCTCACATGGTAGCTCCCGAGTACAATGGGCACATCTGGCAGCACAGATTTCAGTTGGGCCGCCAGACGCCGGGTGGTCTCAAAGCTGACGGTAAAAGAGCCAATGCCGATGACGTCAGGCCGAAAGTCCAACACACGACGGGTCACACCAGCCACATCGAGCTGTTCTGCTGCACCATCAATGGCGGACACTGTGTGCCCTTCGGCCTGAACCGCAGCGGCGATGTACAACAAGCCGAGGGGGGCGGAGTTGTAGAACAAATATGAAGTTACCGGTGATGCATTACCGTTTTCGAGAACACAGTCGATCGGTGGATTGATGAGTATGATCCGCACGTCCGGCTCCCTTTGAAAACACAATAGCGAAATTCAACAATAGGCGCACAAAGCACCAGCCGACTCGGCCCACCCAGCTAACCCAAAATACCGCCCGACTCGCAGTCGCCCGCCGTGATAATCACCGCACATGCTCCCTTCCGCACCCAATTACCGATGGCGCAGAAACCTTAGCTATGGACTCCTATGGTTCACGGGGCTCTTCGTGTGGGACGCCCTCGATAGCTACTTCAACCTCAATCGGGCCATGGGACGCATCCAGACCGACCCCACCACGGTCAATGCCCTGCGTGGCGCGGTGACCGAGTTTATCGCCGGGGCCGCCCTGGCCTATTTGTGCATGGGCCTGATGGCGGGCTTGATGGCCACACTG
>DBIS01000390.1 GCA_002296975.1 Deltaproteobacteria bacterium UBA796
AGTACCTGCAAAAATCGGCCCTACGCGCCCGAGCTCACACAGATCTCGTCAACTTGGAGCGGAGCATCCGAAGCCAAGTCCGAACAGGGGCACGGACCGTCGAGGGAGCGGCTTTGCAGGTGAGTTTGGCCAAGGCAAATTTGGATCTCGCCGAGGCCACCTTGGTCGCCGACCGTGCACTCGCAGAAGTGGGTCGGGTGATTCAAAAGGACCTGCTAGAAAGTATTCGTACCGTGGATGATGCCCGCACACAGGTCGAACAAGCAAAGGGCGACTACCAATTGGCTCTTATCGAGTTGGAGCGGCTCAAAGGCACTTTGTGATCTTTGACCACAAAAGGCTGGAAGAAATCGGCGCCCGCGCGGGTTGTCTCCCCTAAACGGAGGGCCCCGATGAAGGCCAACACCCTGCTCGCAACGATTCTCGCATATTTGGTCGGCACCGTGAGTGCGCAGGCCTCCAATATGCGCACGCCGGACCCTCTTGACCTAAGCGCCACCCCCACCTCGCCCTTTCACCCCGGCCCGCAGCACCCCCCCAAAACCTACACGCCAAACCAGTCATTGGCCCCCTTGGTCTCCACCTTGCAGCCCGCGGTGGTCAACATCTCCGTCGAGCAGAAAGTCCGCCAGGAGATGATGCCGATGACGGACTTCTTCTCGCCATTTTTTGGCTCACAAGGCCCCCAATCTCAAATGCCACAATACCGGGTCAAAACCGGGCAAGGCTCAGGGTTTTTGGTCTCTGAGGACGGGTATTTATTGACCAACAACCATGTGGTCGCCAACGCCGACAAGGTGACCGTTAAGCTCAGCGATGACCGTGAGTTCGAGGGTATCGTGGTCGGGACCGACTCACGCATCGACATCGCCTTGGTGAAAATCGAGGCCAAATCTCCTTTTCCGTATGTAGCGCCAGGATCTTCTACCGAGATGAAGGTCGGCGACTGGGTCGTGGCCATCGGCAACCCATTTGGGCTCTCTCACACAGTCACGGCAGGAATCGTGAGCGCCAAGGGTAGGGTTATCGGCGCTGGACCCTATGATGACTTCATCCAGACCGACGCGAGCATCAACCCAGGAAACTCAGGTGGCCCCTTGTTCAACCTCGAGGGAGAGGTCATCGGTATCAACACAGCCATCAACGCAGCGGGCCAAGGCATCGGGTTTGCAGTGCCGATGGACATGGTCACCCCCTTTTTGGAAGACCTCAAGACCACAGGTGAGATCGCCCGGGGCTGGTTGGGGGTGAGCCTTCAAACCCTCGATGAAGACCTGGCAGCGGGCCTGAAGCTCAAGGTCACAAGCGGGGTGTTGCTGGCCGAGGTTCATCCGGGCGAGCCCGGCGAACAGGCTGGACTGTTGTCGGGAGATGTCATCTCTGCCATTGATGGACACCCGGTATCGAGGGCCAAAGACCTGATTCGACATATCGGAAAATCCCGGACTGGAACCGCCGTTCGACTCAGCTTGCTGCGCCAAGGAAAATCCAAGACACTCAATGTGAAGTTGGGAAAACGTCCAGCCGAAAAATCCCTCACCCGCGCGCGAATTGACTCGCGCTCAACCTCACCGGGGCCCGGCCAGTCCCCCTTGCTCAAAAAGCTTGGCCTCTCCGTTCGAGGCACCCAAGGGGGCGGGGTTCAAATTACCGCTGTGGCCCTAAACTCGCTCGCCGCCGGTAAGCTCCGTAAGAATGACCGAATCATCGAGGTGAACGGCATCCGAACCCCTCAGGTTAACGCCCTGGTCAATGCACTACACCGTCGGTCCAAGCACATCGTCATGGTCATCTCCAGAGATGGGCGTCGCCTTTATATCGCACTGCCCCGGCCCTAAACCCGATCCAGAACCGCCTTGAGTTCTGCCAAACGAAAGGGTTTTGGTACATGCTCCACCATGCCAGCAGCGCTTTGCCTCGCTAGCTCAGCATCACTAGCGTGGGCCGAGATGGCCACGATTCGAAAATCGGCATCTGGATGTGCTTTGAGCAGGTGTCGGCAGGTTTGCAATCCATCCAAACCCGGCATCTGACAGTCCATCAAAATCACATCATAAACTGCACCATTGGCCAAGCGTTCGATGGCCAGGTGTCCTGAGGACACCGCATCGACATGACACCCCAGGACCGTCAACATCTCCACTGCAACCTCGCACACAAGGGCTGTGTCATCCACAACCAACACGCGCTTGATCCCACAAAGGCCCTTTTCTTCATCGACAGCCTTCTTTTGGGCCACTTTTTCGACGCGCGCCAAAGGCAGAACAACTTCAAACCGAGAACCGGCACCCACCCTGCTGCGCACACTCACCCGGCCATTCATGGCGGTAACCAGCGCTTTTACGATGCCCAGGCCCAGGCCTAAACCGTGCTGACGTCGGCGGAGACTCTCATCTCCTGATGAAAAGCCCTCAAAAATTCGTTTGTGATCAGCTGATGGAATGCCAACTCCGGTGTCCTGAACAACAAAACAATACTCGCCGACAGCGGACTCCCTCACATTCAAACGCACAGCACCTTTTGGGCAGAATTTAATGGCATTATCCAGCAAATTTTTCAACACCTGGAGGATGCGTTTCGAGTCGCCCATAAGGAGAAGGCCTGGCCTGAGCGTACTATCAAGGCTCAAATCCAGCCCACGGTCTTTCGCGCGGTCGTCGAACTGGGCGATGACTGCACTCAACAAAGCAGGTAAATCGAAACGATCCTCCTGAATGGCTATAGTTCCGGTTTGAAGGTCTGAGAAGTCTAAAACATCGTCGATTGAGCGTTGCAGCAACCGAGAAGCCGTAGTGATCCGCTGGAGTTGTGCTGCCTGATTGCTGTCTAAATTGGAGACTGCCAACATCTCAGCGCTACCGATGATGGTTGAAAGCGGGGTGCGAAGCTCGTGACTCATCATCGCCAAAAACCGCTGCTTTCCACCTTTGTTTTCCTCAGTGACATCCCGTACAGCCAAGGCAGCCTGGAGCTCATCGCCCAGAGCGATCAAGCCCGCTGCCACAGCATCGAGCGGCCCGTTGGCGATCACTTTCGGTGCCCTTGAAAAATCCAACTGTGCATAAGACATCAAAGTCTCGGTGATCTCCTCTAGCTGTCGCGCTGCAGCCTTGTCCTCTGGATCTTCCTTGCTCAACCTGAAGCCCCTAAACCCTTCAGCCAGGACAATGCACTGGTCTCTTCTGAAAAGAGCTTGGAGGCGTACGGTGGTCTATTGATGCGAAAAAAGATATTTCCAAGCATACGCTGCATCGGTGACTTCGCGAGCATCGCCATCCCAATTTTGTATTTGGATGCTTCTTCAGACACATAATAAGCTCGGGCCTCACGATCAGCACCGATGATTACCTCTCGAATATCGGCGAGCACCTGGCGCCGTTCGCCTTTTGCCACTTTGTTATGCGCCGCCACCACAGCTATCGCCTGATCTAAGCCGTGGACATCACAGGGCTTAAAACGCATCCGAATCACGCCTGTTTCCTCCAACCATACATCACAAACATCCAGTTCTATCACGACGCACCAACCCCTTTAAAGCCCAAAGTTTTGACTTAACTCACTTTGTGTCGCATACCTAAGAAATCCGCCGCCCTAAAGCCAAAGCTAAGGGTCGAAGCCTGTCCACCATGGACTTAAAGCCCTCGGGGGTGAGACTCTGGCGCCCATCGCTCATCGCTTTTTCGGGTTCGGGGTGCACTTCGACGATGATCCCGTCCGCCCCCGCAGCGATTCCCGCCATGGCCAACTGGGGCACAAACTCACGCAAACCCGCAGCGTGACTGGGATCGACGATCACCGGCAAATGAGTTCGTGCCTTGAGTACAGCGACCGCCCCCACATCCAAGGTGTTTCGGGTGTGGGTACCAAAGGTGCGAATGCCCCGTTCACACAGCATGACCCTCGGGTTTCCTGCGCTGAGAATGTACTCGGCTGCATGGAGTAATTCTTCGACTGTGGCGCTCATGCCACGCTTGAGCAGGACAGGCTTTTCAGCCCGACCCACCGCGCTCAACAAGCGATAGTTCTGCATATTTCTGGCGCCGATTTGCAGCACATCGGCATACTCACAGACCAATTCCACATCTTCCGGGGCGACGATTTCGGTAACGACCGGCAGACCACTTTGCGCGCGCGCTTGGGCCAACAACTCCAGCCCCTCAGCCTCGAGCCCTTGAAAACTATAGGGCGATGTCCTTGGCTTAAACGCCCCACCTCTCAGCATCTGAGCCCCACCTGCGGCGACCGCCCGAGCAGACGCGAGAATCTGGGACTGGGACTCCACCGAGCAAGGGCCAGCGATGATGGCCAACTCCGTTCCGCCCACCACAACATCTCGAATTTTTATCAAGCTGGTGTCTGGGTGGGCCTCTCGGCTGACCATCGGGTACGGGGCCGTATCGGTGCGCACAGCTTTGACGCCTTTGGCCGCAGATAAGCGCAAGGCCAAATCATCCGGCGGGCTGCCGATCACACCCACACAGGTCTCCTCTTCGTTTTCGCGGACAACAACCCGACAGCCTGCAGCCTCGATCAAGCGCAAAACAGCGGCTTTGTCTGCGAGAGGACATTCTTTAGAGAGGATTGCGATCATATCTGTACGCCTTTGGAACCTGAAAGTGTTCGAAGAAAATCCACCGGGTCATCGCCGGCACGGATGCAGTCAAGAAGGGCTGACCCCACAATCACACCGTCGGCATCAGCCGCCATCGCTGCGACATGTTCCGGGCGTCGGATGCCAAACCCTGCCATCACGGGGACGGTGGCCATGGCCTTAATTTCACGCAAAGATCTGCCGATGCCGTCTTGTGCATCCCCATCTCCACCGGTGATGCCCATCACGGTGACCGCGTACACAAAACCCCGAGAGGCCGCCACAAGTTCAACCATGCGTGCGGGTGTTGTCGCTGGGGTAACCAGCTGAACCAGGCCCAAACCGTGCGGTTCAATCAAAGCGCGAAAGTCTGCGGCTTCGTCGAGAGGCAAATCAGGGACGATAAATGCGCTTACACCAGCGGCGGCGGCGACCGCTCCAAGCCGTTGCAGACCAAAAGCCAAAAAGGGATTGAGATAGCCCATCAATAAAATAGGAGCCGCCGGGGGCGTGGGCAGGGCCGACAGCTCAGCAAAGATTCCCTCCAAGGTCACCCCTTGCTCAAGCGCTTCGCAACTGGTCCGCTGAATGGTCGGGCCATCAGCCATCGGGTCCGAAAAGGGCACCCCAATCTCGACGGCATCAGCCACCTCAGCCACTGCGCACAGCAGCGATGAAAACCCTTCTTTCGTGGGCCAACCTGCGGTCAAATAGGCGACGAGTGCAGTCTCGGATTTCGGTGTGCGAAGGGCCGCCTCAAGGCGTTCTACCGGGGTCATTTTTCACCTCCAACCGCAGCCAGTAAGGTGGGCATATCCTTGTCACCCCGCCCGCTAAGCCCGACGAGCACCCGACTGCCCGGGCACTTTTCACCGATAAGCTTGGCTCCCGCGAGCGCATGAGCGGATTCAAGCGCAGGTAAAATTCCCTCGTGAGAACATAGATCAGAGAGGGCGCTCAATGCCTGTTCATCGGTGACCGAGCGATAATCAACCCGGCCAATGGTGTGTAAAAAGGCATGTTCGGGGCCCACAGCGGAGTAATCGAGGCCGGCAGACACCGATTGAGTCTCTTGCACCTGCCCATGTCGATCTTGTAAAAGGAGGGTGTAGCAGCCGTGCAATACACCGGGGCTGCCGTGGACGATCGTGGCGGCGTGCTCGCCGAGGCCA
>DBIS01000131.1 GCA_002296975.1 Deltaproteobacteria bacterium UBA796
CAGCATCAGCATCAGCATCAAATGCCCCACCACCAGCCGAGTCTAGGCTCTTGGCTGTGCAGCCAATCAGGCCCAAAACCATCACACCAAAAATCAATCGTCGAATAAACATCTGTTCTCCTGCATCCTTGCGGGCCCTAAAACTACAACATCAACCAAGGGACTGTCTATCACCCAACTGTACCAATTCACGACAGATTGACCCGGCCCCGGCCCGATGCCATCATGGGTCATGATCCCTTCGGGCCCCACCCGCTTTCAGCTCGGCAGCCTGTCGATCGATCTGAACGCACACACCGCCGGCGTCGAGCTCCTCTCCGAGCAGGAGTGCGCCATTTTGGCGTGTCTGGCAGCCCGAGATCAATCCATCACCACCAAAGAAGACCTTTACCGAGAGGTTTGGGGCTACCGCGCCCTCCCTAAAGGCCGCGCCCTCGACTTTGCTATTCGACGGCTCCGAGACAAGATTGAGCAGCACCCCGCGCACCCGATTCACCTAAAAACCGAGCGTGGGCGCGGCTACCGCCTGAATTGGACTCCCGCCCTCTCCCCCATGCTGCACAGCACGGTATTTTCGGTGCCCAAACCCATGACGCCCTGGATTGGGTCCCGGGAAACCATCGAAACCCTTTCGGCGCTCATCGCCCAAAATACTCGGCTCATCTGCTTGCACGGCCCACCTGGGGTGGGGAAATCTCGATTGGTCATCGAGGCCTTGGCCGGCACAGACAAGGCACGCTTTATCCGGCTCTCTTCCGAGGCCAGCACCCAAACCTTGATGACCTCACTATCCACAGCCCTCGGTACGAGCGATCTACCCATCAAGGCTGACCTCGTCGACCTTTGCAAGGCCCTGGTCGTGGCCCTGGCAGATGTCGACACAACACGCCTGCTGGTCATCGACGGCGCACAAGAACACACGCCGTTGTTGCGCCAACTCTCAGCCATGTTGGTCGCAGACACCCAACTGCAAATCATCATCACCAGCCAGGTCCGATTGTCGATTCCTGAGGAGACGGTGTTCTCCGTCAACACCCTCAGCCTAGATGACGCCGAGGCCTATTTAATTGCGAGGGCCAAAACCGTAGGCCAAGATCTTGAGTCGAGTCCTGGCCTGCGACAACTCGCCGCGGCATTGGACTGCCTTCCCTTGGCGATCGAGCTCGCCGCACCACGACTGAGAACGCTCACACCGCAAGAACTGATCAGCCGCATGCAGGGCGACAGCCAAATCCTGACAAACCCAGTCTCGGGGCTTTCGCTGGACCACCTGGTTTCTGACGCGCTCAACAGACGACCATCAAGCCAACGCATGGCCCTCGGCCTGCTCGCTCAATTTCCACACGGATTGCCCTTCGAGATAGCAGAACAACTGCTGGGCAGCTTCGGAGATCCCCTCACGTTGCTGACCGCCTTATTGGATCACAGCCTGATATATCGAACAACCCCCACCCAAGGGGCGCCACGATTTAGGGCCACCAGCACCGTTGCGCGGATGCTTCATGCACGCAAACAAGAGGACCTACCCAGAGAGGCCATCCATTGCGCGGTCGCCCAGTTCGCCTTGGACTGGGCCAAGCCCAAAGCCGAAGCCTGTATTCATATGCCCGGATATTCAAAATTACGCCGCGAACTCCGGGCGGAACAAGACAACGCGCGGGCTTGGTTTATGGCTCTGCAAAAGGACAACCATAAACCAGAGGCCACGGAGTTGGCGCTGAGCTTTGCCCACTTAATGGCCTGGGCAGGACGCAAACGAGACGCCCTAGACTTGTTGCTATACTGCCGCGCCCAAGCGACTGAAGACACCTCCATCTGCCGACTGCTATCCCTCGCCGCAGAGCTTGGGGCCAAGATGCAAGACACCACAACAGTCGACCTACTGCTGGCTGAGATTGACGACCATGCACAACCTGGCTCATGGTCACAATCTCGGGGTGCTTTGGCCACCCTCACCGTCGCCATCGCCCGTGGAAAGCTCGCTGAGGCCCATCGCATCCTCCAAACCATCCACAATGACCCGCCCAACGACCCACGCTTGCGCGTTCGAACCGACCAACAAGAACATAAATTACTCGCCATGCAAGGCAAAACCGATGCCGCTGCAGCCATGTTGGACAGCTTTTACAAGCATGCAAACACCGCCGATGACAACCTTGGCCGGATCGCTCACCTGGTCGCTGTTGGCTACCACGCCTTCTCGGCGGGCGCAGCAGACCAAGCCATGGTCGCCTACCGCCGGGCGATTCCCCTCGCAGCACACCTGGGCCACCAAGAACTCGAGGCGGGACTGTATCGCAGATTGTCCTTGGCCCAAACAGCCGATGGAGACACCCAAGCTGCCCGACATAGCCGCCTAAAAGCCCTGGGCATGACCGACCCCGACCGCCACCCAGACGCCCAAGCCCAGCTGCTCGCCACCGAGGCCGAGTATCTTCACGCCCACGGTAAACCGATCGCTGCGGCCGATATGGCCCGTGCTGCTGTGGACCTGAGTCGCCGGGGGTCCGAACACAACACCACCCTGACCAGCTTGCGCTTGGCGGTGGTGACCGGACTTGAACACCCACAGCCCTACCCATTTTTCGACTTTTTGGAGGAGCTGGAGACCCGGTCAGTGTCCCGAGAAGCCGAGATCAACAACTTGGTGACCGTGTCTTTTGTGCGCGGAATGTTGGCCTTAAACGACAACAAGCTTAGCCGGGCCCTGGCACACGCCAAACGGGGCTACACCGCCATCGAGCCCACAATCGGACACCTCGACACCGTCTATTTAATCGGCCAACTTGCTACCTTGGCAGCATGTGCTGGGGACACCGCTTTGGCAAAATCCTGGCTCGATGCCGCCGAAAAAGCCTATACCGGAGAAAGTTGGAGCACCGTTTTGAGCGAAGACCCTTGGTTTGTGCGCGCGCGATCTGCCATTAAAGACACGACGTAGAGCCTCCAGCACAGACACAGCACAGTCGCAACACGCGCGCAACATTCAAAAAGGCATCTTGTTCATGTCAGGCATTCAGCCATGACGACCCAACCTACTCTGGGGGAACACATGACACGCGCTTTCTTTATCACCATCGCCTCGCTTTCACTCACCATCACCAGCGGTACAGCCAACGCTGCCACCCGCTCATTCCGCACATCAGGCCCAGGCGTCAGCCCCATCATGGGCGACCTCAACAACGATTGTCTGGTCAATGTAGACGACCTCAACACCCTGCTCCGTGCAGTGGGGTCAACCAGTCAGGCCGCCGACCTTAATGACGATGGCAGGGTCGACAGGCGGGATGTCAACATGCTCGACGCCGTCTTTGGGAGCACTTGTAGCGATCGGCTTACCGGCGACGTCAATGGAGACGGCGTGGTGTCGGTCAGAGACTTTATTAAGGCATTGCCCCTGATTGGGTCCAGCAACCCAACTGCGGATCTCGATAACGACGGCGAGGTGACCGGAAATGATCTGGCAATCATCGAGGGCAACTTGGGCGCCACGGTGGGGGCGCGGGTTCTTGGGGACGCGACTGGTGATGGCCTGGTGAACATTCGAGACATCCTCGCAGCACTCGCTCAACAAGGAAGAAACGGTCCCGCGGACTGTGATGGAGACGGCAGTGTCACCGCCGATGACCTTAAGATTATTCAAGCGAGAATGGGCGCGAACACCACGACCTCCTTGCCTGGAGACATCAACGGCGACCGTCGGGTGGATGAAATCGACCAAGCACTGCTCGAAGCCAATTTCGGCGGCGACTGGGCCCGGGCTGATGCAGATAATGACGGCACGGTGACCGTATCTGACTTGATAGACCTGCTCGGGAATATCTCCAGCACATCCGCCCAGGTACTTAACGGCGATGTCAACGGCGATGGTGTGGTCAACGACGCCGATCAGCTGATGTTGACCGCATATTTTGGTACAGACGACGCCGTAGCTGACATCAACGGTGACGGCATCGCCAACACAGCCGACCTGTTGAGCCTGCTTGGGGGCTTTGGCCTCATTTATGCCGACAACCTGGCCGGCGATGTCGACGGTGACTGTGTTGTCGACACCACAGACACCAAGCTCATTCGAGCCACTTTGGGTTCTGAATGGACCCAAGGCGACATCAACGGTGACGGCACTGTCACCACCGACGACCTCGGCTTGGTCATCTCAAACCAGGGCAACACTTGTGAGTAGGTGAGCCCAGGTGCGACAGGTGGGCGCTCGGCTCTTTGGTTGAGCGTCCACCATAATCTCCATCGACTTCCACTGAGAGACACCATGATTCGCGCCAGCTTTATACCACTTACCGCCCTTTCTTCCGACAATCCCAACGTCACAATGGCCGTGTCAAACATCAAGGCCTTTGACGGCAGCTCCACAGCCCACCGGTACCTCCCTGAGCCGTTGAGCGCCCTCGAGTTGGGACTGTTCACCTTCAGAGACTTGAACAAAACCAAGAGTACACACCATGAAAATCAAAAATCAGCACGCCTTCTATCTCATGACCTCGCTCAGCAGCTGCGCAATCTATGAAAACCCCAAATCTTCTATGGTCGAGGGCGACACCCCAGTAGTACTGGGCATCGACACCGACGGCGACGGCATCTTGGATATACACGACGGCACCAACGATGAAGATGGCGACGGTGACCCCAACTTTCAAGATGAAGATTCCGATGGCGACACCATCCTTGACTGGATTGAGGCTGGAGATCTCGACCTAAACACCCTGCCGATGGACTCAGATAACGACGGCACACCTGATTTTTTAGACCTGGACGCCGACAACAACTGCATCGATGACCAGACCGAGGGTGGGTCGGTCGATGGGGCGCTTGTAGACACCGATGGAAATGGTGTCGGGGATTTTGCTGACCCAGACAACGACGGGGATGGCATTTCCGATGTCCACGAGATCGGGCCGGACTGCGACAATATCGACTCGGATGGTGATGGGCTGCCGAACCATATCGATATGGATTCCGATAACGATGGAATCGGCGACTTATGGGAAGGCGGCATATCGATATGGGAGGACGACCCGCGCGACACCGATGGCGATGGCACCCCAGACTACCTCGACCTCGACTCGGATGACGATGGCATTTTGGACGCCGAGGAAGGTGGTGTGTCCAGCCCAGGACAAGAACCCAAAGACACCGATGGCGATGGCCACTACGACTTCGCCGACATCGACGCCGATGGCGACGGCATCTCAGATTGGGACGAAATCAACATCCACAGTACCGACCCCTATGACTCTGACTCTGACTCTGATGGATTTTCTGATGGTGGCGAGATCCTTTCGGGGTCTGACCCCAACGACCCGAGTTCGGGCATCGAGGGCATCTACATCGAGGTCGCCGAACGACACGACAACGAGGTGATCTTCGAATTTTCCCCGAAGATTCAAATGGGAGATGTCGCCTTTTTACTCGACACCACCTGCTCCATGACCTCAACCCTCAACGCTGTGGCCGATGAGTTTTCGGCGATCGTTAGCGAGGTGTCCGACCTTATCCCCGATGTGGAGGTCGGTTTCGCCACCTTTGATGACTATGCGATGACCCCATTTGGGAGCCCGAGTGCCGGGGACAAGCCCTTTATCCTCCGTCAGCAAATCACCAGTGACTTGGACAAGGTTCAGAACGAACTTTCCGAGGTGCCCCTGCACTCAGGGTTCGACTCACCGGAGTCTTCCATGGAAGCCTTAATGCAGAGCGCACAGGGCGGCGGATATGACCAAAATTGCGATGGAATATACGATGAAATGACCGACGTTAGGCCATTTTTAGCAGACACAACAGATCCCTTTAATGGGACGGCGGGCCAAGGTTTTTCCTCATCGGGCGATGGTGGCGGGGAACTGGGAGGCTTCGGTTTTCGCCCACACGCGCTGCCGGTGGTGGTCTTTGCGACCGACAACTACCTTCGCGACCCACAAGCAGGATACGCGACCCCAGGTGGATGCCCCATGGATGCTGGCCATACCGATGTGGTGGGCGCATTCGCAGACCTTGGCGGGTACATCATCGGTATCAACACCAGCCCATGGCATGATAGTGCGACCCCCCAAATGCAACGCCTCGCACAAGACACCCAGTCGATAGCCGACACTAACGGTGACGGGGTTGAAGACGACCTGCTGGTATTTTCCTGGTCCGGTTCGTCGGCCGAATTCCGTAACACCATCACCCACGCCATCGAAGACCTTGTGGCTTCGATTACCTTTTCGAGCATCGCCTTGGAGGTGGAAGGAGACGACTGGAACTTTGTCACTGGAATCGAGCCTGCACTGTACACCGATGTCAGCCCGAACGCCGACCTGAGTGCCCTCGAGTTTAAACTAAGATTCAGAGGTGTCGTCGCGGCCACAACCGAAGACCAGTTGTACAATCTCAAGCTGAAAATCATCGGCAATGAAACGATTTTATTGGACACTTTGGACCTGATTATTGTGGTTCCGGGGAGCTCCTGATCGCAGGGGGGGGTCAGGACCGATTTTGTGCGGGCTTTCCCTGGATAAAATCGGTCCGCAGTGAGGCGTTTAGCCCGAACCACTTGGGTAGTACCCAAAAAAAAATATCGGGATAAAAAAATAGGTAAGCGCTGTACGTCGAGGCTGTTTAGGGCGTTGACAGGGCACACAAATTGTGTCCTGACCCCCCTTCACTCATTCGTAAAACAGCGCCGCTGCATCCAGTATCCACACCCGGTCATTACCAGCGGCGGAGATCACCACATCGATCTCTCCATCGCCGCCCACATCGCCCACGACCAACCTGTACCCTAAATCATCACCGCTCAAGCCAAACACTGTGCCTGCAGAATCTGCAACCACCCGAGTGCCCGGGTCGAAAGGACCATACGCACCATACACCGCACCCGCACCGCCCACAGTGTACGCACTCACCACCACATCGATGGCCCCATCGCTGTCCACATCGACCGTGTCGATGTCATGGCCAAAACGCGACCACGGAGAATCGCCCATCAAGATCGAAAATGCATCGCCCTCTACCATCTCGGCCGCCAAATCTGCAGACGATACCAACAACACCGCACCGTCTCCAGGTGCCGTGACCTCGCTCCAACCTTGATCTGTGGTGAGCAGCAAGTCTGGCGCCCCGTCTCCATCCAGATCAGGCGCCACAAGTACATGCTCACCGAGTGCGGCCGACGCTCGGGCCCCCACCATATGAGCGTCGGACTCAAAATAGGACCGGGTCGTATCAAAAGGGCCGTAATAAACAAACACGCTGCCGCAGTCGCTGCCCGCACACCCCAGGTCGTCCCTGGGCGCACCCACCACCACATCGTCGACCCCATCACCATTCAAATCAGCGGTGTCCATCGACCAAGAAAATCGCACATTATCTACCACTCCCGCCCCAAGGGACAAGCCACCCAGCCCCAAAAAGGTACCATCGGTCGCGAGCGCTGAATCCAGCAACACATAGCCACCGTGGACCTGCGCCGCACAGCCAACCACCACCATCGGATCTTCGGCAAATTCGCCCACAGTCAGCGCCGCACCACACATTGTCGGCGTTGGGTCCCCAGGTGAAGTTCCGTAAGACAAACTCACACCAGGTGCACCGAGCATACGCCCGCCAGAAAGTGGGTCTGTAATTCGGGCCACCATGTTGCCTCCCGGCGCCCCCACATACAAAATTTCACCCGCTTCGGTCGACACCTCGGCAAGCGCATGCCCAAACAGCGCCATGCCAATGCCATCCAAGACAACAGCCTCTGCCTCTAAATCCACCTCACCGGTCCCAAAATCCTCGAGCACGTACACCCTATCCGCACCTGGCGCGCCGATATACAGCGCCCCATCAGCGCCAATCAGTACGCTCTCACCCGCATCAGAACCCACCGGCCCGTTCAACTGAACGCTCGCCAACTCACTCACCAAAACCGGATCGATGCAGTCGGGATCGCCATCGCCATCAAGGTCACCAAATTCGCCCACCAGGTCGCCATCACAATCTTGATCTACCGCGTCACAGCTTTCTTCTGCGTCCGGATAAACGCTGGACTCGCCATCGTCGCAATCGCCCGCCACAACAGCAGAAAAATCGCCCGCACCCTCACACTGACAGATGCTTTCACCCACCAAACCAAAACCATCGCCGTCGCCATCTTCAAAAAATACCGTGCAGTCAACAGCATCGATGCCCGTGGTTTCACCATCACAGTTATCGTCGTAAACCGTGGCACATCGCTCCAACGCACCCGGATGAATATCGGCCGTGGAATCGTCGCAATCCTCTGTGCTTAAACGGCCATCCAGTGCCCCTGCAACCGCTTCCCACTCGCCATCAATCACCCAAAAGGTCAGCGACTCCGCCCCATAGGCCGCATCGCTATGCCCATCGCCATCCGCGTCAAAATCGTCATCCCCAGCGCAGTCCGTGTCTTCAAAATCATAGGGTGGGTCAGGCGCGCCCGGGTAATAATTCAGGTCTGACCCCACACAATCGCCCCCCGTCGTCACCGGGTAGGCGGCACTCACATCACACCAACATGCCACGGCGCTATCTTCACCAAAGCCATCGCCATCGCCGTCTGGGTAAACCAAACCACAACCCAAAGCGCCTTCCGAATCAAGCTGTCCATCGCAGTCATCGTCATACAGGGTGGTACAATCCTCTGTCACCCCAGGGTTGCGGAGCGGGTCAGTGTCTGCGCAATCCCCACCGGGCAGCCCGCCAGAACCCGACACGCCTGCCGTCTCGAGCCCCACGTGGACGTCCTGGACATAGCCATCCTTGTCGACATCAAAGTCATCGTCGCCGGCACAATCTCGGTCTATGCCATCGTACATCGGGCTCTCGAAAGCCCCAGGAAAGGTGAACGCATCGTTATCATCGCAGTCACCCGCCACGGTGGCGTCATGCGGAAAGGCTCCTTCACACTGACAAATGCTGTCGTCTAAACCAAAACCGTCGCCGTCTAGGTCCAGAAAGAACACCGTACAATCTGGCGCATCGAGCCCGACGGTGTCCCCGTCGCAGTTGTCGTCGCCAACCGTCGCACACCGCTCTACAGCATCTGGGTTTATCGCAGGTGCGTGATCATCGCAGTCTGGCCGCTCGGGTACGCACACCCCTTGAGCCGCCTGAAAGCCGTCGCCGTCGATATCGCAGTCGTCCTCTCCGCCACAATCGGAGTCTACGCCGTCATACCAAACATCCTCAGCCCCCGGGTAGACCGCCTCATCCCGGTCATCACAATCATCGCCAAAGTCTTCCGGCACCATCGCCGCCTGGGCCCCGTTGGCCGCCACCAAGGCCTGATAATCAGCCGCCCAGTACCCATCGCCATCCGCGTCACCATCGCCATCTGAAAAATCGCAGTTGTCATCTATGCCGTTGTAAGGAATCTCCGCTGGCCCCTGAGCATGAACAAAAGGGTCGCCATCATCGCAGTCGCCATTATCGTCGACCATTCCAGCCTTCTCGCCACAAGCCTCGATGATCACCTCAGGATTGCCAAAACCATCCCCGTCGACGTCGGCATACAGGGTTTTCACCGGTAAATCTTCGTCGATCGCACCATCGCAGTTGTTGTCTATGCCATCACAACGCTCGCTTATACCGGGCCGAATATCACCATCTGTGTCGTCACAGTCTCCGGCCTCAAGAACGTGTCCCACAGGCTGAGTGCACGCGTAGGAAAGGTCGGCATCGTCGCCAAACCCATCCTCGTCTTGATCGACATACCAGGCCTGTGGCGCGCCAATATTGGGGTCATTTTCGTCGCAATCATCGTCAATGCCCACCCCATCGCCATCGGGATCTAAGCGCCAAGCCTCATGTTCGTCCGAGATGTACGCACATCCACCCATGAAGAAACACAAAAATAAAGCGCGTATTGTCATCTCATCCACCCAGCGCATTATTGCATGAGACCCCGCCGCGTGCTGGGTGGAGGCGAAACGATGGTTGAAAGCTGGGTGGTCATGAAGTTCGGAGGCACCTCTGTCGCGTCGGCAGACCGTTGGCGAACCATCGCCGAACGCTGCACCTTGGTGCAAGCGCAAGGCCATCGACCCCTTGTGGTCTGCTCTGCGATTTCTGGGGTATCCGACGCCATCGAGACCATCCTCGCCGACTGTAAAAAAGGCCCCCCAGACGAAGCCCTCTCGGCACTTCGAGACACACACGCAGCCCTCGCCACAGCACTCGGCGTGGACCTCGAGACTGAAATTGGGCCAGATTTCGAAGCCTTCGAGCGCCAAGTCGAAGGGGCAAGCCTTATCGGTGAGGTGCCCGATCGTTTGCGCGCACGCTTGATGGCCATGGGAGAACGGATGGCCACCCGCCTGGGTGCAGCTTTCTTAAAGGCCAGATCGATGGATGTCTCTTGGGTCGACGCCACCGAAATCCTCCAGGCGCGTGACGAACCCCACCTCTCAGCCAGCCGACAAATGCTGAGCGCCCAGTGCGACCACGGCCCAGACGAGTCGCTTTGTGCCCAATTGGCCGACCTGAGCGGCATCATCATCACCCAAGGCTTTATCGCCCGAAACAGTGCCGGCGAGACCGTGCTGCTCGGCCGAGGCGGCTCCGACACCACCGCCGCCTACCTCGCAGCAAAACTCACAGCCGTCCGGTGTGAAATCTGGACTGACGTGCCCGGGATGTTCACAGCCGACCCCCGCCAGGTGCCCACCGCCTTGATGCTCAAAGCCCTCGATTACGACGAAGCCCAAGAGATCGCGACCATGGGTGCTGGCGTTTTACACCCCCGGGCCATCCCGCCATGCCGGGACGCTCGGGTGCCCATCGAAATTCACTGCACCCCCCACCCACAGCTCGCCGGGACCACCATCACCCAACACGGCGGGGGTAACCAAGCCGGCCTCAAGGCCATCTCCGCACGCAAGCGAATTTTGTTGGTGAGCATGGAGACCATGGGCATGTGGCAGACCGTCGGCTTTCTGGCCGATGCCTTCGCCGTCTTTAAGTCGGTTGGCCTCTCCATCGACCTCGTGAGCACATCGGAGACCAATGTCACCGTGTCTTTGGACCCCGCAGCCAATACCACCGACCCCGCCACCATCGACGCCCTGCTCGCCGGCCTTTCCCCCTTGTGCGAGGCCACCATCATCGGACCTTGCGCTTCTATCAGCTTGGTGGGCCGTAAAATCCGCTCACTGCTGCACCGGCTTGGCGGGGTGTTCGGCTTGTTTGAAGAACAACAGGTTCACCTCCTCAGCCAAGCCGCCTCCGATCTCAACCTCACCTTTGTGGTGAACCAAGACCAATGCGACCGCCTCGTTGCCCGGTTGCACGGAACATTATTTGGCGACTACACCCCAGGCCCTGTGTTTGGACCCAGCCTCGATACCATGTTTTCTGATGATTCCACGACCGTTCACTCTTCAACCGATTGGTGGCATCATCGCGCGAAATCCCTGCTCGAACTCGCCGAACACCACAGCCCGGTCTTTGTAATCAACACCGACGCCGTCTTGAGCGCAGCCAAACGCCTCAACGACTTAAGCGCGCTCGACCGTCGTTTTTATGCCATAAAGGCCAACGCCCACCCCGGTATTTTAAGGGTGCTTCACCAAGCTGGCTTTGGCTTTGAATGTGTGTCCCCTGGCGAGCTCGACCACATTCGACACCTGTTCCCAGACCTGCCCACCGAGCGGCTGCTCTACACCCCAAATTTCGCCCCCAAATCCGACTACCTCCACGGCTTTTCAGCCGGTGCCATGGTCACCATCGACAACCTTCACCCACTTAAACACTGGCCAAAAATCTTTGAGGGCCGGTCAATCTTGCTGCGGATCGATCCCGGAAAAGGCCGGGGACATCATGCACATGTTCGCACCGCCGGGCGTCAATCAAAGTTTGGAATCGCACCCGAAGACCTCGACGCTGTGCGGGCCGCCGTCGCCTCAGCAGGAGCCACAGTGGTCGCCCTTCATGCCCACGCGGGCTCAGGGATTTTGAGCCCCGACGCCTGGGCCGAAACCGCAGCCTTTTTGGCATCTGTGGCCGCAGACATGCCGACCGTCACAGCCCTCGACCTGGGCGGCGGGCTCGGCATCGCTGAAAAACCCGGCCAACGCCCACTCGACCTGGAGCAGGTCAACCAAAGCCTCCTGGACTTCAAAGCCCAACACCCACACTTGAAACTGTGGATGGAACCCGGCCGATATTTGGTGGCCCACGCCGGTGTTTTACTCGCCAAAGTGACCCAAATAAAAACCAAGGGCGATGTAAAATATGTGGGTGTCGAAACAGGAATGAACTCCTTGCTTCGTCCTGCTCTATATGGTGCATACCATCCCATTCACAACCTCTCTCGGCAGGGCGATACCTGCACCGACCGTGTGCATATTGTCGGGCCGATCTGCGAAACAGGCGATGTCTTGGGCCACGCTCGCCATCTGCCGAAAACCGTAGAAGGTGATGTGATGTTGATCGGCAACACAGGTGCCTATGGCCGCAGCATGTCCAGCGAATACAACCTACGCGCGCCCGCCATCGAGCTTATTCTCCCCGATTGAGCTTGGGCCGGCGTCCAGCGCGCCAAACGCTGACGCCAAACCACAAGGCCACAGCGACCAAGGGCAGGCCCACATTTGGGGGCACCGACCATGCCAGACCGCCGCAAAAAAGAATAAAAAAGGCCGGCACCCACACTGGGGTCGCCCGGCGGTACCGCCCAGGTATGCGCGATTCGTCCACCACCAACAACATCCGCCCCGCGCCCAAATCTCGGCTTCTCCAGCCCCGCTCACCCTCCATGCGAATCAACATGCCCGTGGCGATTTTTTTAATCACCGGCACCCCCATCGAGTGACGACCTTGGCCCGTAATAAAAATCAACCCGCCGCCGGCCAGACGGTCCGCGATGTGCTCAATCTCCCCGATCACAGCCTTGGCGAGTTTGGCATTGAGATCGTGTAAATCAACCACCACCACACCATTTTCATCCCAAATATGGGTCGCTGTGGTCCATGGGCGCCCTTGTGCCCAATCCAGAGACTTCGCTGCCGATACGACAGATTTTAGGGATTTAGAGACCCTCTCGATGTCGGTTTTAGTTGCCATAAAATAGATCCTATTTGATTTATGGGGACATCGAGGGTCAAAACCCACCGCCACCCTTAAGATCGCTTCACCAAGATCCGTTTCTCTCGGGGATGCTCGTATTTCTCGCCATATTCGCCACCGACGCCCAAGCCTGGGAGGGTCGCACCGATGACCTCGGGCAACAGCTACACTGGGCGAGACACACCATCCGTTTTTCGGTCAACCCCGCGGGCGCCCACGGCCTTTCACAGGGTGCCATCGACACGCTTGTGAGCGCCGCCACCCGAGGATGGACCCACCCGCTCTCTGAATCCCTTCGGTTTCAGCACGACGGAAACACCACGATTGCTCAAGCCAGCCACACAGATGAAGTCAACGTCATTTACTTTGAAGAGGCGTGGAGCCAAGACCCGGAATTATTGGCGGTCACCTATATTTGGTCCAACACCGAAGGCGAAATAATCGGCTTTGATATGGCATTAAACGCCGAACATCACGAATGGTCCATCGATGGTACCGACGACACAAACGACCTGCTCAATACCCTTAGCCATGAGTTCGGCCATGCGCTTGGCATCGATCATTCAACCTTAGAGACCTTGGCCACCATGTACCCAAGCTCACCACCAGGCGAGACCCTCAAACGCGACCTGCACACCGACGATGTTGAAGCGGTCACCTACCTTTACGCCAACGGAGTCGGGGCCGAAGCCAAGGCTGCAGGCTGTTCGACGAGCCCAGCAACCCCCGCCTACGCGTGGCTTCTTTTCTTTCCTATTCTCGCCCTTCAACGCCGGGAGGAGTCCTCATGATCGCCGCCATGCTCCTAAGCCTTTTGAGTGCCACAGCCTCTCCATCCATCCCAGTATCGGCCTTAAACTCACCCCCTACCGCCCTCGCAACGCTATCTGCCCAGGCTGACCGGGTGATTTTAGGGGAGGTTCTGACAACCCGAACAGTGAGAGAGAAGGAAAACGCGTTCACCGTGGCCACCATTCGTGTGTGGGAGACCCTTTATGGCGAAGAAGAACCCATCGTCGAGGTCACCCTGCCCGGGCTAATGTTGGCCTCCCACGACCTGACAGTCCACGGTTCCGCCAAGTTGATTACCGGTTTTGAAGTGCTGTTGTTCTTACAAGGCGAACAGGTAGTCGGCTTGGGCGACGGTGCTTTTATCATCCTCGGTAAAAAGGCGTGGCAGCGCAAATATCCAAGCCTTCCCGCAGACCCAAAATCCGTCGGTACACACGCGGACGATTTATATGTCAGCCACGACATCGACACCGTTCGGGCCGCCTTACGCTGAGCCCCTGCTCAACTATCGCTTGTAGCGCGCACCCTTTTTAAGACGACTGCTAACCCGCGCCCGCTGACGATCCTTGTACAGCTTGTGTGCGTTTTCACCCTCTTCATTGCGCTTGGCTGTCTCGCGATCGAGCACTTGAAACTCGACCAATACCATCGCTGTCCGGCCGAGCAGCGCGCCGTATCTGACGTTCACCAAATGATCGACGCGAACGGGAAAGTCGACGATGAAGTTGACCATTCGGTAGTCATCGCCAGAAAATGGGTTGTCCTCAGGCTTAAGCTCAGCATCTTGGGCCAAGTCGCCGCCCTGCATGCCCTCAACCAAACCCTTGTACTGGGGTTGGGTCAAGGTCTCTGAAAGGGGCACAAGATTGTTGTGACTCTCGCCAGGGATCACATAATTGAAGGGAAATAAGTTTTCGGTCAGCCAAGAGATCGCGGGCAACACATGCTCCGGGCCCTCTGTCACGATGCGAAAACGCAACTTGTCAAAGATGGTCGCCGCGGTGTTTTCCTTTTTGGCCAACAATTTGGTGATCACCGAATTTCGGGTCTTTCGACTGCCGTAAAAAGCCACCAAAGGAAAACCACTCTGTCGCATTTTATCCGCAGTGGCCACGATTCTCCGCTCTGCCAAATCAAGCAACTCCGCCTCGCTGAGCGGGGTCTGGTGCTTGAGCTCCACGGTCTCAAGATGGTTGATGACATGCATCAATTTTAGAATGACGCAGGCTTGAATTTGCCGCCGGCGAAAGCCACCGGTCTTGGATGCCTCGACAAAAACCTCACGGACGTCATCTGGTTTGCGGAGGTCGTCCGGAAAATGAAGTCCGAGATGCTCCTCCAGATAGTTCACCGCCTCCCCGTACACAAAGCGCAAGCGCCGCTGATCTTCGGGGTCGTTTGTATCGATTTGGTGCAGGCCCAAAAAACGATCAACCTCTTCCACGGAGCGAAACGACGAGCGATTCCAGTCCACCACCGAGTTGCCATGTACGATCAGCCGAATGGTTTCCATCTGGTCCGCATTCAACGCAAAATCGGACAAAGCTGACATATGGCTCGCAATATTGATCACGCCTGAGTCACCCAAAATTTTTCCCTCCACCCAAACCAGTACCCGATTGAACAGCACCGGGCCAAAAACTGCCATTGAATGTGCAATATTTCGACACGGCCCTCCAAAGTCGTCCCCGAAGAGTGCCACCTTAAATACACATGCCAAAGCCAAGTGTTAGACGACCTCATGGCCAAGCATTCAACACTCTCTGTCCTCACTAGGGCCACCGCCGCCCTGTTCTCCAATCTATCGATCGTGCTGCCTCTGGCCGTGGTCATGGGTGCCATCATCGCGGGTTTAGACATCGTTGTTGGCAGGCTCGTCGCACCCAACGCCTTCACCGGCAATATGGGTACCGACCAATCCGAGCTCGTGGGTTTGTTTTTGGGCTGGTGGGGCGTGGTCTTGCTTGTGGAGTTGCTATTGGGGCCGCTTGTGGTCGCCATCTCGATTTACGCCGCACGCACCCACAGCCACGGTGGAAAAGCCACATTATCGAAGGCCTTCAACTTTGCGTTGGCCCGCTATGGACGCATCTTCAAATGGCACGCCGCAGCATGGCTCACCATTCAGTTGGGCATGATCGTCTTGGTTCCGGGAATCTTGTTTTTGCTCCAATATGCCTTCGTGGACGCCATCTTGGTGCTCGAGGATGACGACTGGCCTTTGGCTCGGTCAGCCAAACTCACCCGAGGCCGACGGGGTCGTATCTTCGCGATCATCTTGCCCTGGCTGGTCCTCACCCAAGTGATTGGATTTGCCGAATTGTGGGCTTTGTCCGAGGGGACGCTCACACTCATCGCTCTCATGGCCAGTACATATGTACTCAATATCTGGGTCGTGATGGCCTTTTATGTCTTCTACGAAGATCGCACCCGAACAGTCTGAGCACCCACAAGTGAGCGCCAACCTCGCGTCGCTGCCTCAGGGCTGGCCCACCGACCGCATTTTGGCAGGGCTCCCTGCTGGGGCTGCTGCTTGGACCATAGCCCACACCCTCGAGGGAGCCACTTTGGTGGTCTGCCCGACCGAGGCCGTCGCCAACCAGATGGTGGTGGATATCGGCACCCACCTCGCGGGTGCGGCACCGGTCGTGTTGTTTCCTGCCGACGATGTTCGTCCTTATGACGGCATGTCACCCCACCCCGAGATCATTCGCCGCCGCATTCGCGCGACCATGCTGCTTCACCAAAAAATACCGTGTGTGGTGGTGTGCTCACCCCGGGCCATCTTCCATAAAGTGTTGTCAGCCCAGACCATAAACACCCTCAGTGTGCATCTCAAACCTGGCATGGTCACCGACCGCGAACAATTGGCCATGGACTTGGTCCAGCGGGGCTACCACGGCGTCGCCAAAGTGATCGAACCAGGCACATTATCCAGCCGAGGCGCGGTAATCGACCTGTGGCCGACCGATGCTGACGCCCCTGTGCGAATCGAATTCTTCGACGATGAGATCGAGGAGATTCGCCCCCTCGACCCGGCCACACAACGCAGCGGTAGCCCACTATCCCAGATCAAAGTCACGGTGGCCCGAGAGGCTGTACCCACTGAAAATGCCTTGCGCAGGTTGGGCATTTCGACCCGGTCGGTCATGGCGGAAGAGGGCCGAGGCGAGACCATCCGCCGCCAGGTGCTACAAGACCTCCGAAGTGGCCTGTGGTTTCCTGGCGCCGAGGACTATTTAGGAGCGATGTACGCCCTTGAGAGCATCGGCGGGCTCGCTGATCGGGTGGTGGTGGTAGAGGCCGAAGATGTGGCGGGACGGCTGACAGCAGCAGCGGCCAGTATCTGGGACCGTTTTGAGGCCAAAAGCCTTGTGGACCGCCCATTGGTCGACCCCTGGGACCGGTACCTTCGGCTCGAGGAGGTCAGGCTACTCATCGCCCTAGCACACCAAATCAGCGCCCTCGCCATCGACGACGCACCCGATTTTGGTGCCCTCCCCAACCGCGCACTCTTTGTCGGAAAAGGCGAACTTGCGCCCGTGGTCGGCCGTATTCATCAGTGGCTAGAAGAAGGTTGGTCTGTTGCTTTGGTGGCCGACTCACACACCCGCGCCGAACGCATCAAGGCATTGCTCAGCCCCCACGGGCTTCTCCCAACCCAGGCCCAAATCGGCGAATTTGCTCCCCAAGGCCAGCTCAGTCTATGGATAGGCGCACTCCATCATGGCTTTCATTGTGAATCTGCCGGGCTCGCCATCATCTCTGTCGATGAACTCTTTGGGGCCAGACGTCGTAAACAGCACATCCGAAAATCGCTCAAAGAGGCCACGCTCGGATCGGTCAATGAGCTTGCCGTCGGTGACCTGGTGGTCCACACCCGCCATGGCGTGGGGCGCTTTTCAAAGCTCAAGCGCATCGATTTGGATGGCAACACTCAAGAGTTCGCCGAGGTCGAGTACCGGGGCGGCGACCGTATGTATTTGCCAGTCACCCGACTCGATGAGCTTTACCGCTATCGTTCGGTAGGAGAGATCAGTCCTCGACTGGACAAACTTGGGGGCGACAGTTGGGCCAAGCGCAAGGCCAAGGTCAAAGACCGCGTTTTGCGGATGGCCCATGAATTACTCGAAATGCACGCCCAGCGCGAGATTCAAAAAGCCTTCGCCTATGTGGGCAGGCCTCCAGCCTTCCAGCAGTTTTGCGAGACCTTTCCATTCGAGGAAACCCCCGACCAAGCCGCCGCCATCGAGGAGGTCTTGGCCGACCTCGCCAAGGCCGAGCCCATGGACCGCCTTGTGGTCGGCGATGTGGGCTTTGGAAAAACAGAGGTCGCGATGCGGGCAGCCATGCGGGTGGCCATGGAAGGGCATCAGGTCGCGATCCTCTCACCCACATCGGTGTTGAGCTTTCAACACTTGGACACCTTCAAAAAGCGCTTCGCAGATACCGGCCTTCGGGTCGAGTTGCTCAGCAGCTACCGCTCATCGAGTGTGCGCACGGCGGTGCTGAAAGACATCGCAAACGGTGTGATAGACATTGTCATTGGCACCACATCCTTGCTCACACGAGACTTGCGGTTTTCTCATCTGGGCTTGATCGTGGTCGACGAAGAACACCGATTTGGGGTGCGCCAAAAACACAAACTCAAGCAGTTGAGTTCCAACCAAAGCGCCGGCCCAGTCCATACCCTGGCCATGTCCGCCACCCCCATCCCCCGCACATTACACATGGCTTTGAGTGGTCTGAGAAAGGTAAGCTTGATCACCACACCACCCCCAGAGCGCCGCTCGGTTCAAACCCGGCTGAGCCGCTTCGATGATGCCCGTATTCGCGAAGATATCCGGGCAGAACTTGGCCGGGGCGGTCAGGTGTTTTTTGTTCACAACCGGGTGGCCAGCATCGAGGCGATGGCCGCTCGCATTCGAAAACAAGTTCCTGAAGCCTCGATTGCTGTCGCCCATGGTCAAATGGACAAACGCCAACTAGAACGTATATTATTAGACTTCGTCCAGCGAAAACACCATGTGTTGGTCTGCTCCACCATCATCGAATCTGGGGTGGACATACCGAGCGTCAACACCATCATCATCAACCGTGCAGACGAGCTGGGTATGGCACAATTATACCAACTCAGAGGGCGGGTCGGCCGCAGTCATGTCCGCGCCAGATGCACCTTGCTGATCCCACCCGAAGCCATAATAAACTCGACAGCCAAAGCCCGATTGCTCGCCTTACAGGAGCATTCGGACTTGGGCTCGGGCTTTGCCATTGCCACACGAGACATGGAAGTTCGGGGGTCTGGGACATTGCTCGGCGAGTCTCAACATGGCCATATACAAGCGGTCGGGTTCGACACCTATATTGAGCTGCTCGAAGAGGCCATCGCCACCGCTCGAGGC
>DBIS01000277.1 GCA_002296975.1 Deltaproteobacteria bacterium UBA796
GGCATCGATCGGATTATCGGCTTCAAACCATAGAAAGTCGGCCTTTGCCCCGGGTATGGTTTTGGGCGGGGCGCCGAATGGGAGGTGATTAATGCTGTGGAGGGTCTCAAAAACCCGTCTCATTTGGGCCTCGCCGGTCAAGTGCCCCGCGTGGATTAGCATATAGGCGGGGTCGAGCATATTGGCTGTGCCCAGCCGGTACCAGGGGTCGACAACAGAGTCGTGTCCGATGCCCACCATCGCGCCCGCGGCCCACAGTTCGTCCACTCGGGTGAGCCCCCGCCGCTTCGGGTACCGGTCGCTTCGGCCCTGAAGCACGATGTTGTCTAAGGGGTTCGTCACAATGAGCACCCCAGTCTCGGCCACTCGGGCGCAACCGTATTCGGCCACATCATCGGGCCAGCTGTGCATGGCCGTACAGTGGCCTGCCACCACCCGCCCTGCGTAGCCCCGCCGCTCTGTTTCATCGCAGACTGTGAGGAGGGCCCGCCAGTTTGGGTCATCTGTTTCGTCGCAGTGGATATCAACCTGCAAACCGTATTTGTCGGCCAAGTCGAAGCATATTTTGATGCTCTCATCGCCTTCGGTATGGCTGCCTTCGTAGTGGGGAATGCAGCCCACTGCGTCGACCCCCATCGCCACCACCTGTGCCAGGTCAGCCCTGCGCTTGGTCTGTGTCAGGATACCCTCTTGTGGAAAGGCTACAATCTGAAGTTCGACCGCCACACCGAGCAGTTCGGGAGACTTCAACTCCGCTCTCAGGGCGATGAGTGCCTCGGCGGCTTCTCGGGCGGCGGTGTCGACATGGGTGCGAATGCGGGTCGTGCCGTGGTCGATGTACCAGCCTATGGTTTTTAGGGCGCGGGCGCGGACATCGCTGACACTTAGTCCCTCTCGAAGTGTCGCCCAATTGTCGATGCCCTCAAACAGCGTCCCCGAGCGATTGGGTAAGCGTGCGCCAAGTTGGGTGGCGTCGAGGTGCACATGAGGTTCGGCGAAGGTTGGACACACCATCCCACCGTCAATGGCCGAACTGCCTTTAGGCCTAAGGCTGTGTGGGGTGTGGGGTCGGATGCTCACGAATCGCCCATCTTCAATATGGATGTCGACGCGGTTGCCTTCAAAGCAGGTGTCATGAATTCGCATGGAATCATCGTAGTCGATTACGCCAGTGCTACACTTGTATTCCAAACAAAGGAAGCCCATGCCGACCCTCGAAACCACCGTAAATGGACTCAAATTCCCAAATCCTTTCGTGATTGGTTCGGGTCCACCTTCCACCAACGCTACGATTATCAACAAGGCTTTTGCCGCGGGCTGGGGCGGGGTGGTTGCCAAAACAACCGCGCTCACCGACACCCCAGTGGTGAATGTCCAGCCCCGATACGGCAAGCTCCGCAGTCCGTCAAAAGACAATATCGGTTTTCAGAATATAGAGCTGATTTCAGACCGGCCGTTTGAGGACTGGGAGGATGATTTCAAGCGCGTAAAAGATGCATACCCTGACCGAATTTTGATCGGCTCGGTTATGGAAAGCTTCGATAAGGGGCGCTGGCAGGAGGTGGCAGCGCGATGTTTGGCCGCTGGATGTGACGCACTCGAACTCAACTTTTCATGTCCGCACGGTCACCCAGAGAAGGGGATGGGCGCAGCGATGGGCCAAGATCCAGACCGGGTTAAAATGGTCACGCAATGGGTGGTGGACGTCGCTGATGGAAAGCCTGTTTGGTCTAAAATGACACCTAATATTACGGACATTACCGTGCCCTCTGCGGCGGCTTTGGCGGGTGGTGCACACGGTGTGAGCGCCATCAACACCATCTTGGCGTGCATTGGTATCAACCTCAAAACCTTGCGCCCTCAGCCCACGGTCCAAGGGTACAGCACCTATGGCGGATACAGCTATCTGGCGGTCAAGCCCATTGCGCTGCGGATGGTGGCCGAGATTGCCCGCGGTGTACCCGAACTGACCATTTCAGGTATCGGGGGGGTGTCTACATCTGTCGACGCCATCGAGCACATTTTGGTGGGGGCGAGCACGGTTCAGTCCTGTACCGGGCCGATGCTTCAGGGCTTCGGCATGGTCGAGGAGTTGATTGAAGGGACCTTGGCCTTCATGGAGCAGCACGGTTTCGAGACCCTGGATGACTTTCGAGGCGCGAGCTTGCCTTACTTCACTACCCATTCACAGCTCGTGGAGCTTCAAGCCAAGAAAAAGGCTTTACAGGCTGCAAAATTGGCGAACAAGGACACCGAGTGGGGCAAGGGAGATGTGAGCGAGCAGACCGCGGCCTTGACCTCCAACGAGTAAGCCGTGCTTTGTCACACAGTGGCTTTGATGGCCATGGCTGCCAAAGCACCGGATTCACGCCCGTCCGCAGTGGGCTTTGTCGATGGGCTTCACCATCCAGTGCGATGTCATTGGCAAGCTGAGGCTTACGCGGGTCTGTGTGCTGAGGTTTTGGCTGGCATCGGGCTTGCTTGGGATGTGCAGGTGGGCGAGATGGGTTGGCCCCCACCCATTCCCGATGATGACGGGATTCTGGATGTATATATTTCCACCGATGGCGACGGTGGTGCGTACGCGTATGGTCCTTGGGCGGATGCGATTGCGGACGACGACCGCATGGGTACCTTTGCACATATTGTGGTCGACCCCGCGTTTGAGGACTGGATGGCCGAGACGATGTTTCATGAGTTCAACCATGTGCTTCAGTATGGTATCGACCTCATCGAGCCCCGATATGTGCCCTGGGAGGCCACCGCGACCGCCGCAGAAGTCTGGACCGATCCCTCGGTGCAGATCTTCGATGAGTACGTCACCGACTTTCAGGCCACGCCATGGGTGGGCTTGTTGGGCGATGGCTATCAGTTGTGGGACGCGTACGAAATCTGGTCATATTATGAATATGGGGCTGCCCTGTGGTTACTTTATCTCGATGCTGTCGCTGGAGATGGATTTGGCCTCGCCGGGCTTGAGTTGTGGCTGGGTAACGCTCAAGAAGGCTGGGTGAACGAGCCGGATTTTTTGGACGCATCTGGTCTGACAACAGGCGACTGGGTCGACGATTGGATGGCCTTTTCCGTTGCCCGGACTGCCGTGGGTACCGCCTTCAACCCAAGCTGGGCGCTCGGCTTTGAGGCCCCAGAGTTTGGCATTGGCTTAGACCACAGCCTGTCGGTAGCTGCCTTGCCGGCGTCAGTGAGCCCAAGTTTCGCCCCCTATCAGACCGGTGTTGTCTACATAAAGCTGAAGGACTTGGCTTTGGGGACGCACCTTGTGGTGGACGTGACGTCCGCCGATGATACCCGCTTCGGTTTGCTGGCAGCCGCGGGAGGAGTGGGCGAATGGCAAGAGGGCTCGGTCTTTTCCTTTGAGGCGAGCGCATCAGAGATGGTGGTCGGCGTGGTCAATCTTGGCACCGGTGATTTTGATGCAGATGACCCCATGGTCGTGACTGAGCTCGTGATCTCCATTGCTGAAGTTGAGCCCCCCCCCAGACAAGGAAGAAGCCATTGAAACAGAATGGACCCCACCCGCACCCATAGAGGCCCCAGGGGAGAACAAGGGCGGATGTGCCCAAATCAGCGCATCTCCTGTAGATAAAATGCTCTGGATTTTGGGGATTGTCGGCGTGTTGCTGCCACGGTGCCGGGCTTCAAATCGAAAGGGGTGAGCCACCGAGGCTATCGGATAAATCTTCCGCGATTTGGCTCGCTTCGTCCCAGATGGCGTCGTTATCGGCTGCATCGGCTTCTAGGCTGAGCACCAATCCATCGCCCTTTAGGTCGTAGACCGAGACCTCCACCTCGGATGGGTCGCCGTCTTCTGTGGGCACGCTGAAAAAGAAGGAGACACAGTCACTGTCTTCTTGATCCACCTCGAGGGTGACCCCCTCATAGTTGCTGGCTGTGGTGACGCCGGCCTCACGAAGGGTGGCCAGCTTGAGAGATTTTCCAGGGATTCGCCATACAAGGTCCATACCGGGTGACTATCACGCTGGGGCGCTGTCGAGCACACGAACCATAGCTTCTTCGAGTTCAGCAAGGCGGAAGGGCTTTTTCAGCAGTGGCGCGTTGTCTTTTTCCAGATCGCGACGCGTGTCTGCGTCTGCGTAGCCGGTCATGTAGATGTGTTTGGTGTCGGGGTGGCTGCCGATAATATCTTGGGCGAGGTCGTGGCCGTTTTGACCGCCGCCCAAAATGATGTCGGTCAACAGGACATCCACAGGTCCGATGCTTTTGAGCTGCTCGATGGCCTCGATGGCGTTGGCGGCGTTGTAGACTGTGTAGCCTAAAGCAGTCAAAAACATGGTGGCCATGCTGCGTACCGCGGGCTCATCTTCGACCACGAGCACGCTCTTGTTCACGCTGCTGCCGTAACGGGGTAGCTGTGTGCCTCCTACTCCCTCCACTTGGTAAAGACCGGTGTTTTCGGGTAAAAACAGGCGTACGCATGTGCCCAGAACGGGGTCGCTGTCCACCATAATGAAGCCTTTTGCCTCTGTGGCAAAGTCGGCAGCCATGGCGAGGCCCAGGTTGGCTGTGGGTCCTATTTTGTTATTTTCAGCCGAAGGGTTCTTCATCTGTGCGATGGCTTCTGAGCTCAAGGTGGGCCGTTTGTCGGTCACAGCGAGGACCAGGTATAGGCCTGGCTTGGCGCCTTTAAAGTCTTCCGCCTGTACTTCGCTCACCATCTGCTTTTTCAGCACGACGCTCACAATACCCCCATCGGGCATGGCATTACGGGCTTGGAGAACCAGGTTGATGAAGGCGGTTTCAAAGCGGGTAGGTTCGATTCGGCTGACCATCTGAGGAAATTCGGTTTGAATGCTAAGGCTGTACTCGGCGCTTAGGGTTCGACTGAGGAGCATCTGAACGCCGCGAACCAATGGGCTGAGGTTGGTGGGACGAGGATGGCGTGGTTTATGCTCAGCGTAATCGAGC
>DBIS01000335.1 GCA_002296975.1 Deltaproteobacteria bacterium UBA796
TGGTCCTGACCCCCTCGGTTCGGTTCTTGTTCCAACTGCTGTTGAGCGGTCTTGAGCACACTGGATCTGCGCTACGATAGTTCGGCTTGAAGAGGGCTATTACCCTGATTTGTGAATCTGACTGTTGAGGAACCCAATTTTTAGCCCACGTGGTAGCTTGACCTTCTCAATATTAGAAGGAGATGTTTTGTTAAACCGTTTACCCGTATTTTTACTGCTATCAACCGTGGGTTGTGACGCCCTCAACCCCTTCAAAAGCACTTGCGAACAGTTTTATACAACAGCGTGTGATGAGTGTAGTGGTGACGACTGGCAGCAGGACGTTCTTTGCGCATGTCTCGAGGGTGATGAGGTTAAAAATGCCAAAGAATTTTTTCAAGATCGAGATGAGGCCGAAATATTCTGTGCAGACCTAAAGATCGCAGTGAGCAACAATTTTGGTGGTCACGAGGCCAAGGAGACTTGCGGCCGCGAACTCGAATTGTTGAATGATTTCGGTGACGATACCTGTGATTACCTCGGGTGGGAAAAACAAAGGTCGTACGACACCGGTGGTTGGTAAACATAGTCAGCAATTTAGCGGGCATGGAAAATAAGTGTAACGGGCATCTTTCGCGAGGTTGATTATGTATATTTTGATGGGATTGCTTGGTGTCTGGGGCTGTGGTGGCGATCAGATTGATGTGGATTGGGACGATTCCGGCGGACCGTCATATCCCAGTTTTGAAGCCGATGCCGATGGCGATGTCGATGCCGATGCCGATGGCGATGCGTCGTTCAGCATCACTTGGGGTGCCGATAATGTTGTCGCTGCAGTCGTTAACGGTGATTTATATGGTTACTTCTTCGGTCTTGCTGAGACTGGTGCCGGTACAACCGGTTGGTATGGCGAAGATTGCCTGAGCGCCGACTCGATTTGCCACGAAGTCATTGATACAACTACACTCGCATGTGCCAGTGGTGTTGATGAAGTTTGGGCCAGCAACGCCACCCTTCACTGTGGTGTCGAATATGATACCTCGTGGGCTTTCTGGGGCGGCGCAGACTGGGACACCCTCATGGCCGCTGGTGGCGATGACGCCTCCTACTTCGGTGGCTGAGCTTTCGGCTCAAACGCAGCGGGGTCAGGTTCTAAACTGTGTGGGCTGTGATTGGCTCAGATAGCACGCCCTGTGCTTCTTTTGGCCAGCGATGGCCCGGCCAATCGAGCGCTCACAACATGAGAGGGAAGTGCCTAAAAGTGCATGGGGCTCCATTTGTGCCATTTTGGATCTACCACGCCTTGTGGTCCTGACCCCCTCGGTTCTGACCCCCTCGGTTTGCCCAGATGGTTCCACAAACTTTGGGGTCAGCCCGGCGCGGTCCATCAGTACTATTGCAGGGCGAACACGGGCACGGGGTGTGGCATCGGTATTCGTTCAGGTTGCCCCAGTGCCTTCGGATGAAATGGTGTTTAAGGTCGTTTGAAGAATCGCTGCTGGTCGATGGTGCGGCGGTTGCCGTCGGTGTCGGTGGCGACGATTTCGATCAGGTGACCACAATCGGGTCCACCGCCGAGGCCCGAGGTGTTGAAGCTTCCGCTGAAGCCAACACCACCGCAGCCTGGATACCCGGGCCATTCAATGCAGACGTCAGAACGGGGCGCGCCGTATGCGAGAGGGACGGTCGTGAATTCATCGACAATGGCTTCGATAGAGGCGATCCCTCGGTTGTCGAGTGCCCACCCCTCAATGTTCAGGGTGTGGGGTGCGCTGGCTTCGGGGGTGGGGGCCTCGAGTTCCCCAAATGGGGCCAGATTGTTCAATGTCCAGTTGGCCTCGGTGGAGATGGTGCCGAATCCGCCAATCAGCAAATAGGCCCGACCCGTCACCGTTGCAAAGCCTGGCAGCCCAAATTCAAAGAGACTGCGGACGTTGTTGAAGGGCACGCTGCGATCTTGCCATGCTTGAAATTCGGTGATGCCATTCTCTTGAAGAATTCCAACGCCGTAGTCGTGGGCTGTGTTTTGCAGGGTGACCCAAGGCGCGCTGCTGGAGAAGTTCTCGTAGTACCAGCCATCGCCTCCGGCATCGGTGTCGATGGGGATGTGGGTGCCACTGGCGTCCAGCATGCGCCAAAGGTCAGGTCCGCCGGTGCCGTTGGCTGCGTACAAGGTCGGGAGTTCTTGGTATGTCGCGGCGTGGTCGATGCCGCTGAGGTTGTCGATGCTGTAGGTCAGCTCGACGACGTGGGGATGGACGAAACGAATTGTCTGGGTCAGTCGAATGTCGGCTGTTCGGTGTGCAAGCGTGGCGTCGGTGCAGCCCGCGGAGGAACAGCCGCTGTTGTCCCAGTTTGGGTTCCACTGAAAGGGCCTTGTGGTGATGGTCAACTCGCCGGTCGACATGTGGACAGAGTCAATCCCCGAGCCGTTGTTGCAGCGGTTTCCACCTTGAACTGGGTTCCAGCCCAGGTATGTGATGCTCTCACCGCAACTGGTCCCACCCGTGCGGCAGGATGCGTCGTGGGCACAGCCTTGCATCAACCGATCTGGGTCATACAGGGCCACCTGCACCTCTCGGCCTGTGTCGTTCGCATCGATGGTATTGGAGGCGTTGGTGCCTTCGCTTCCATCGTGCAGACCAAAGAAGATGATGGAGCCTCCCCATTCTTCTCGGATGCCGATTTTTAGGTAGTCGTCCCCATCGTACAGGTAGTGGTCCGTGAAGCCGTCATGGGTCGTCGTTTCCGTGCGACCGCCGTAGGCATCGTAGGGGAGGGGAGCATCCTCGATGGGGGATGGCGCGTCATAGCAGATGACACTGGTGTCTGCATCGGCGTCAGCGTCTGCATCGGC
>DBIS01000132.1 GCA_002296975.1 Deltaproteobacteria bacterium UBA796
TTGAGGGGAAATCGCCAAGGTTTTTTTGTGCTGCGGTTTGGGCGGTATAAAAAAAAGGCCCCTCTGAGATTTCTCTCAAAGGGGCCAACCCAAACTGAATTTTCAAAACTGTAATGGCTCGCACCGGGTGGATATTCCCGGTGGGGCTTTAAATCGCTGAGTTGCGGAGACGGAACTTGAGGCGTTTGACGCCTTGGCTGCGCAGTTGGCAGGCCCGAGACTCGGTGACGTCCAAGATGGTGCCGATTTCTTTGAGGGTGACACCTTGCATGTAGTACAAGGTGACGGCGACACGTTCCTTCTCAGGAAGACAAGACACGGCGTGTGCGACTTCGCTCTTGAGTTCTTCGCGGCACAAGATGGAGTCCACGGCCTCTTCTTTTCCGGGGATGATTTCGATGAGCGGTGTGTTGCCATCTTCAGTGGTGGTGATGTCGAGGCTGATCAGCTTTTTGATCCGCGCATCGGTCACCAGTGAATCGTATTGGTCGGTGCTCATCTCAAGGCGGTCGGCCATCTCTTGGCGTGATGGGTCACGGCCCAAACGAAGGCTGAGGCTTTTCTTGGCGTGCTCGATCCGGTTGACCTTGCGTCGCACTGAGCGTGGAACCCAGTCGTCGCCGCGAAGGGAGTCAAACATCGAACCTTGGATGCGAATCTCGGCGTATGCCTTGAAGGGCACACCGCGAGAGGTGTCAAACCGGTCGACCGCGTCAATCAGGCCCAAGGTGCCGATGTTGATAAGCTCGTCTACCTCAACGCTCGGTGGAAGGCGCCGTGCCATGCGGAGGGCGATGGTCCGGACGAGTGGGTAGTAGGCCAAGATGAGTTGTTCACGGTTGAACTCGGCGTTGACGGGAGTGAGTAATGCAGTCATGGGATACCTCTTCAGTTTCGGGTCGCTCCGAGGTATTGCACAGGCCGTGCCAACTTTTAAAGTCCAGGTTTAACCTAGGTTTTTGAGTTTTCGTATCTTTTTGAATACGTATCTTTTTTCATACACCGTATCCAAAAAGATTCACTTTAGACTATCCTGAAAACACCGGGATTCTGAATATAAAAACGATGGCCGTCTCCCGGTTTTGTCCGCGTTCAGTTATGCAAAATCCCATGGATACCCCTTCTCCAGGCTGGTTGGGCCGGCTTGCCGGAGCAGTCATCGCCCGCCCAAAACGCGCTTGGGCATGGATTGCTGTGGTGTCTTTGGTTGCAGCCGTGCTCGCGAGCGGTCTTCGGGTTGACCCGAATATGCTGCGCCTGTTGCCTCCTGACCATCCATCCACCACTGCGATGTTGGATTTACAAAAGACAGAGGGTGGGGTGGAGATTTTGACCATTGCCGTGGATGGTGCAGATCCTCAGGTGGTTGACCTCTTCATGCGCGAACTGGTCATAAAGCTCGAGTCGCTCGAGACGGTTCGGTACGCGCTGTACGATATCGATCCCGATTTGGCTGGACGCATCGGCATGCTGCAACTGGCCCCCGCTGAGATATCCAAAATCAAAGACCGGCTTCAAGGGGCGCTCAACTTTGGCCCGGCCATGCTCAACCCGTTTATTGCGGCACAGTGGATGGACCTGGGCCCACTCACCGCCAAGCTCAAGCAAGAGGGCCAGACCGCTACCTTGTCGAGCGCCGATGGAACCCCGCGCATTATCGTTCGGCCTGTAGATTCGGCCGCCAAAGTTCCTTTTTCAAAGGCCTTGATGGCCGATGTTTATGGTCTACTCGATGATATGGCGCCGGAGTCTCGTGGGGTGAGCGTTCAGTGGGTCGGTGGTGCGTACCGGCACACCGTCGATGATGTTGAGAGCATCACAAACGATCTGCAATGGACTGCTGCAGTCTCTTTGGTGTTGGTGTTTGCCTTGATAGGATTCGCCTTTCGAGATGCCCGCGCAGTGGTGATGATTTTTGGGCCACTGTTCGTGAGCAACCTGTGGACCTTGGGATACGCCGCTGTGGTTGTGGGCACCCTCAACACGTTCACCAGCTTTTTTACCGCCGTGTTGATCGGCCTCGGCGTCGATTTTTCGATCCACCTTTATAGCCGCTACCAGGAGCTTCGAGAGGATGGCATGGATGTCCATGGGGCCATCATCGCTGCTTGGGACCGCACAGGCCCACCTTGTGTGGCTGCAGCGCTCACCTCCAGTGCCGGGTTTTGTGCGCTGTGGATGGCTGATTTTATTGCCTTTCAAGAGTTGGGTACCTTGTTGGCTGGTGGCGTCTTGTTTTGCCTTGTGGGCGTGTTGGTGGTGTTGCCTTTATTCATTCTGTGGCGTGAAGGTGTGGGTGGCATCCCCATGCGTGTGCGTGAACAGGGCGGTGTTGATTCCTTTTTGGGCATTCGGGGCCGCCGGCGGTACCCCACATACAAATTGGCGCCAACCCTCCTTTTGTTGGTCGGCATCATCTCTGTGGCCGCAGCCTCAACCCTTAAAAAGGTTGAATTTGAGTATGATCTCTCAGAACTTCGCGCGAGCGGAATGGCCTGGGCAGACCTCACCGAGCGCGAACAGGTGCTCGCTGAGGGCAGCTATCCGCCAGCCGTCATCATGTATGAAGACGCTGAAAGCCTGGGTGCGGACCACACCCGCTTGTCTCAGGCCATCGCTGCAGGTTTGATTCCAGAGATGAGCCGTGTCCTGTCGATTCACTCTGTGATTCCTGTGGACCAACCCGAGCGGATCGAGGGCCTTAAATCCCTCGGAGCACTCGCCCGTCATGACAACTTTGCCTACCTTCCACCGCCAGTTCGAGACAATCTAAGTCGCTTGCGGGAGGGCGATATAGAGGCACTCACCCGGGAGGACCTGCCCCGAGCCCTACAAGAAATGCTTGGGGCCGCTGGGGACCGACATTGGCTGATGGTTTTTCCGACAGGCAATATGTGGGATCTGCGTGAGACTTTAAAGCTGTATGATGCTGTCGAAAAGTGGGTGCCGGATCAAGCGGTGGCAGGCCAGTACCTGGCCGTGAGCGTTTTGTACACGCTGATTCAAGATGACGCGCCTCGGATCGTCCTTTTTGCGCTCTTAGCCGTGTTCTTCATCACGGCATTTCATATGCGCAGCCTCAAGCGGGCCTTGGGTGCGACCGCGGCGCTTATCGCCGGTTTGTGCTGGGCCGGTGCTGGGTTGGCGTTGTTTCGGGTCAAGTTGTCCATGGTCAACTTTGTGGGGATCCCCATATTGATGGGGATCGGGATCGATGTGGTGATTCATCTTTTGCATCGCATGAGTGAAGAGGGTCCCGGAAAGGTGCTTCGGGCTTTGGCCACCACAGGGACTGCAGCAGCGCTCTCTGCGGCCACCACCATCCTCAGTTTTGCAGCGCTCTCCGCGGCCTCAAACAAAGGGGTTCAAAGTTTGGGCTTGATGATTGTGCTCGGCTTGAGTTTGGTCACCCTCGCGGCATTTACTGCGGTGCCTCTGGGATGGATGACAACTTGGCGGGTACGCAAGCAATTGCCGCACCCGCCGCCAGAGGAGTAGGGGCCCGCGGCTCAGACCCGAAGTATTTTCTGCACCAAGGTGGAGGTAAAGTTGTGGCCGTCCAAAAAGGCCAGACGCACATCCACATCTGCGCGCTCGATCTCGACTCGGCTGACCTCAGGGTGACCCACACCATCTGCGACAGCACGAACAGGGCGCTTGCTTCCGCCCATCACATCGATGGCGATTTTTGCCTCAGCAGGCAAGGTGATCGGTGCCAGTCGGGGGCTGTGGGGGCAAATAGGGGTGAGGTGAATCGCCCGAACAGCTGGATGGCAGGCGTGGCCTGAGGCCGAGAAGTGGTACGCGGTCGAGCCGAGTGCAGTCGAGGTGATCACGCCATCGCAGACCAAGCGATCCACAACCCGAACGCCATCGATCTCGATTTGCAGGTGGGCTGTTTGGCCGGTCATCCGCTCCAGGTACACATCGTTGACCGCGAGGGCCTCCATCACGGGGCCGCCGTCGACTCGATGGGCCCGCATGCGCAACCGTGGAAAGGTGTGGACGGTCCAGGTTTGGGCGGAGATAGACGCAAAACAGGCCTCAAAATCTTCGGTACCGTTGAGCAAAAATCCGACCCGTCCTGCGTTGATGCCCAAAAATATATGGCTCGTGCCGACCTCTCGAATGGTCTCAAGCATAAAGCCGTCGCCGCCCACCACCAGGCAGAGATTTTGAGGCAATGCTTCCAGGTCGATGTGCGCTTGGATCTGCTGGCCGAGGGCGAGGGCGACCTCACTGTGTTGGTTGACGCGAATCATGGGCTCAGTCTACCTCGGGCGGGGGCTGCGGTCTTCGGTTAGGCGCTTGTCATGCGATTTCGCAAATACCATGGCCTCGGAAATGACTACCTCGTGATGGAGGAGGGGGCGCTCTCCCCGGCGCGGGTGGTCGAGGTCTGCGACCGACATCGGGGTTTGGGCTCGGATGGCATCCTTGAGATGTTGCCGAGCACTGTGGCCGATGTGGGCTTGCGCATATGGAATCCGGATGGCACGATCGCTGAGAAAAGTGGCAACGGCTTGCGTATTTTTGCTCGGTGGATGGTTGAGCATATGGAGGGCCCAGACGATTTGTCTGTGGAGCTGCTGTGTGGCATCGTACGGTGTCAGGTCGATGGTGAAATGGTGACCGTTCAGATGGGGAAAGCAAGCTTTGATCCTGCGCAAATACCTGCCACAGAAGAACTGATTTTTAGCCCAAAGCTTGTGGGTGAGGCCATGTTGCCAATCACGGCGGTTGGGCTCGGAAACCCGCACTGTGTGGTGTTTTTAGGTGCTGACCTTGATGGGCTTCCCTGGCGGGATTGGGGGCAAGCGCTGGAAAACAATCCACTGTTTCCCAATCGGGTCAATGTTCAGTTTGCCCGGGTGATCGATCGGCGTACCATCGAGGCCCGCATTTGGGAGCGGGGTGCAGGTGAGACCAGTGCGAGCGGTTCATCCTCATGTGCGATAGCCGCGGCGGCGGTCAAACTCGAATACTGCGAGGGCACCATCACGGTCATGATGCCGGGTGGAGCTCTGGAGGTGACCGTGGGTGCGGACTTTTCGCTGATCCTTCGGGGCCCGGTGGCTTATGTGGGAGAGTTGAGCTGTCCGGGCTAAATGTCGCGCCTTTAATGCCCGCCAAAATACGTGGCTGTTCAGTTGACATAAGCCTCAAAAAAAGGCACGATTGACCATAGATGCTATGGGAGCGTTCGTTGATTTTAGGGGGCTATGTTGCGGGTTTTATTGATTCGGCCACCAGCGCGGCACACGGTAGAGAGCGAGGTTCCTGAGGCAGTTGAGGCAGAAAACCTCTCGTATCCACCGCTCGCATTGCTGGCGATCGCCTCATTTTTGCGTGATCAAACAGCGCACACGGTCTCTGTGCTCGACGCCCAGTTGGACCACCTCGAGTACGATCAAGTCCAGGCGCGTGTGGCGGCCTTTAAGCCTGATGTGGTCGGTATCACCTGTTTTACGGTTCAGTTGGTCGATGTTCACAACACCATCGCTGCAGCCAAACGGGCCGGCGTTCCGCGCATCGTCCTCGGCGGGCCCCATATCAGTGACTTCCCCCAAGAAAGCGTCGGCCTAAAAGACGTCGACGCGGTGGTCAAGGGTGAAGGGCAACGGCCTTTGGAAGACCTGTTGGCTATTTGGGAGGCCGGTGGAGAGGCCAAAGGTATCCCGGGGGTCATCGCCCATGCCGACGATCCAGTGCCACAAACCGATGTGTATTTTTCGAACGACCTCGACGACTACCCCATCACCGACCGCACCTTGGTCGACCACACCCGCTACTACGATGTCATGGGTGAGGGGGGTGTTTTCACCACGGTCATCACCAGCCGCGGTTGCCCGTATCGGTGCACATTCTGCAATACCCCACGGCACCGTTATCGGGTGATGAGCCCCTCGCGAGTGTGCGACGAACTCGAAGCCTGTGTGGCCTTGGGTATTCGCGAAATCTACTTTGTGGACGACACATTCAACATCACCAATAAACGTGTACACGCGCTCTGTGACGAAATTCGGCGCCGCAAAATCGACATCAGTTGGACGGTTCGCTTTCGGGTGAAAGGCGTTGATCGGGCTTTGCTTGAAAACATGAAAGCTGCGGGGTGCAAGCGCATTCAACTCGGCGTTGAGCAAGGCACAGAAGAGGGCTTGTTGCGACTCAAAAAGGACGTCACCAGCCTTGAAATTGAGAGCGCCTTTCGTTTATGCCGCGAGGTGGGCGTCAATACGGTGGCCTACTTTATGATTGGAACCCCCGTCGAGCGCACCCGCGCGGATGTGGCCCACACGATCGACTACTCGATCAAGCTCGATCCAGACTTTGTGATGTTCAACTTGCTCACCCCCTTCCCGGGGACGACATTATTCGATGAAGGCTTGGCTGACGGTGTGCTTGATTTGGAGCCGTGGACCGAATTTATGCGAAACCCAAACGAGGACTTCAAGGCCCAAGTGTGGGATGAGCACTTCAGCCGCGAAGAGCTGCGCGATATGTTGGGTGGGGCGTACCGAAAGTTTTATTGGCGGCCCAAGTTCGTGTTGCGAAATCTCACGCAGATTCGCAATGCCACAGACTTTAAACGCAAGGCGACCGCGGGCCTTCGGCTGTTGACGGGCTAAGGGATGACGATGCAAGAAGATGCCCCAAGCACCGAGTCCAGCGAGACGACGGATAAAAAGTTCACCATCGTCCTGATGACCATTTACAGCGTTGAAAATGCCGGCATTCGCTATGTGTCTGCAGCGCTGCAGCGGGCCGGGTTTGAGACCCACATCATCTTTTTACGTGACTGGGTCCACAACCGGCTCGAGATGCCTTCCGAGCAGGATATTTCGATGGCCCTCGACATTATCCGGGAAAAGAAGGCCGATTTGGTGGGCCTGGGCTTTATGTCCAGTCTGCTCTCCATGGCCACAAAAGTGACCGCTGACATCGCCGCGGCCTTCCCCGACCTGCCCATTATGTGGGGCGGAATTCACCCCACGTCAGTGCCAGAGGAGTGCATTCCTTACTGTGACTTCGTGTGCGTCGGCGAGGGTGAACAAGCCGCGATCGACCTGTGCGAGGCCTTGCGGGATGGTACCGATGTGACCGAGATCCCCAACATCTGGTCGAAAACCGAAGGAGAGGTTTACCGCAACAAGCCCCGTCCACTGATTCAGGACCTCGATTGGCTCCCGTACCCCGATGTCGCTGACGATAACAAATATTATATTGAGAGCGGTCGCCTCACGATTGAGGAGCCCTGGAAGCGGTCGGCTGAATACCGAATCTACTTTTCGCGTGGATGTCCGTACAACTGTAGCTATTGCTATGTGTCCATCCTTCGCGATGTGTACGACGAGAAGGGCAAGCAGTTTTATCGGGCCCGGTCGGTCGAACACATTTTGGGTGAGCTCGAGCATATGGAGCGGGTTTTTCCGAATGTCGCCCGCATTAAGATAGACGACGACACCTCTTTCGCCTTCGGTGAATCGTGGATGGAGGAGTTTCTCGACAAATACCCCAAGCGCATCGGCAAGCCGTTTGAGTGCTTGTTGATTCCGCCGATGATGCGCCCAGAGATGCTGACGCGTTTGGTGGAGGCGGGCTTGGTTCGGGTGCAGACGGGCATCGAGAGTGGGTCGGCCAAAGAGTCCAAAGAGATGCACAACCGCAGTCCTGGCAATCGGGCCATCATGAAGTTTGCGGAGTTCAACAAGACCTTGAAGCTGAATGTTGTTTACGATGTCATCGTTGATAACCCTCATGCGACTGAGGAAATGAAGATAGAGACTGCAGAATTCTTGCTTGATTTGCCCCGACCGTACGACATCTTCTTTTATAGTCTCAACTACTTTCCGGGCACAGCCCTGACCCGCCAGGCCTTGGCGGATGGCTCTTTGGACCCAAATGATGTTGAGGGCCGGGCCAATAAGGCTTGGTACCAGTTTAGGGTGTCGATGGATTGGCCACGCTCAGATGAGGACCGGTTTTATCTGGCATTGTTTTGTTTGGCATCGAAGTCATTTGTGCCAAAAGCGCTCATCCGGAAGTTTTTGGATGAACGGGAATACTGGAAGCAAAATGTTGAGCCGATTTACATGCTGGCCAAGGCGACGAATTTCGCCAAGATGGTGATGATCGCTGGGCGGTACTTCAAAAATGGTGAATTGACCTGGTTTAAGGTGCGGCAATACGGGGATTTGACCCAAATGATCAGCCAGTAGTTCATGGGCTTACGTTCCAAAATGAAGCGCAAACTCAAGGTGGCGCTCGGCATGGAAAACCCCGTCACATCGGCTGGTGGGTCGGTGGTTGAGCCCGCACCTGCACCGTCCAAGCACTATGCAGACATCTCTGATGACTCCGGTGAAGGGAACCTTCGAGATAACGAAGATGTGGCCTGGTACCTCAAGTATGAAGATAATGACGGGTGGGAGTCCACAGATGTGGTCGAGGACGGCGACGAAGACTGAGCGGGTGTTGTAGGGTTGATTCAATCGCTACTTTGAGGAGCAACCATGGCTTTTGTCGTCGCTGAACCCTGTATCAAATGCAAATACACCGACTGCGTGGCGGTGTGCCCTGTGGATTGTTTTCACGAAGGTGAGAACTTTTTGGTCATCAACCCAGAGGAGTGCATTGACTGTGGGGCCTGTGTACCAGAATGCCCTGTAGAGGCGATTTTTGAGGAGGATGATGTGCCGGCGAAATGGGCTGAGTACATCCAGCTAAACGCCAATTTGGCTGAAAAGTGGGCGATAATCGACGATAGCAAAGCCCCGCACCCTGAGGCCGCAGAGATGGCCAAGGTCGAAAACAAGCGGGCGATGCTGGTGGAATAGCCGGGCTTGGCCTTTCTATTCGCCTTTTCGGCGGCCGAGGGCGAGCAGCCCGAAGAGGCCGAAGAGCCAAGACCCTTGAGATGCCGCTGTGACTGAACAACCGCCGCCTTTTTCGTTGGCGAGTTGGCTCGCGGAGTAGGTGTTGTTGTCCCCTGTGGTGCCCTCGGGGTCTGTCGCGCTGCCCGTGTCTGGCTCACTGCCGGTGTCGGTGGGCGTGTTCAGGTCGGGGTTGGTTCCTGTGTCTGTAGGGGTATCTTCACCTGTGTCAGCGCTTCCGCCCGTGTCTGGCTCACTGCCGGTGTCAGAAAAAGTGCCCGTGTCAGCGGAGGGTAGATCTGGAATAGGTGGCATGGCCATGAGCATGCCGGAGCCAAGAACAAAAAGAGATACTAGCTTGATCATGATGGGGAACTCCTGAGAGCCGCATGGCTATCACGCTTTATTGCGATGGCCTCGGTTCAGTTGAACTGTGAGCCAAATCCAAAGCAAAATGCACGCGATTGTCACCCATAGGGCGCTGTCTGGGCGGCCGATGGCGACCAAAGCGATCAACATCATGCTCGCAGCACCCTTGGCCATCCTGTAGGACATCATATCGACGAGTGCTTTTCCTTGGGTCTTCTCCTTGTGGCTCAGCGGGATGTAAAGAATTTCCTTGGCGGCTCGAAAGAGTGAGTAATCAAAGGCTTTAGATGCCACCTTGGCCACAGAGATGGCGGCGAATTTGGGGACCAAAACAAAGCCCGTTACGGCGATGCCGAGTAGGGCTGGGATGGCGAGCAAGACCATGGGCAGGCCGACTAGGCGAATGATTGGGCCGGTGGCGAGCTGCAGGGTGAGCGAGGCCAGGTCGATGGCTGCATAGACTTGTCCGATGATGGCGGTGCGCGCGTCGGCGTCTGTGTAGTTTTCAGCAATGGCAACCGAGAACTGGTAGTCGATGAGGGTGATCACGATTTGTGTTGTGCCGATGAGGGCCATTAAAAGCCACAAGGCTCGGCTATTTTTGAGCACCTTAAAGCCGTCGGTCAGGCTGGGTGGTTCTTTGGGTGGGGCTGCGTTGACACCCGCAAACTTAGCAAGTGCGATGCCGCCAGCACCACCGATGGCGAGCAGTACGACCACGGCCCACAAGGTGGTCTGTGTGGAGCTTTGAGCCGCAAGCCAGCCCACGCCGAGGTTGCCGGCCATGCCGCCGAGTGAGCCCAAAACACAGAAGAGCCCGTACCACCATTTGGCGCGTTGTTGGGGGACGGTAGCATTGGCGAAAGACCAAAATACTTCGATCAACACCACGATGTAGAGGTCTTTCCAAAGGTATAAAACCCAGGTCATTTTCGGTATGCCGGCGGTCATTGCGAGCAAGATGGCGACGAGCAAGCCCGCGGAGATCCCAGCGGAGACCCCAAAGATGCGAACCAAGTCTGTGGTGGCACAAAACCGGTTGTAGACGGTGACCACCCCCAAGCTACCCACGCCCACCATTAGCCAAGCGAGGGGCAGCGCGTCGGCACCATAAGCACCCAAAAACAGCGACTCAGTGGCGGGACGTGCGATGGAATAGCTGGCCAAGATCACGAATATGAGGGCAGCGAGCCCAAATAAACGGGTGCGCTGTATGGGAGTAAGCGGCGGGCTTTCGTTTGGTTTTGTCATTTTCGATGCCATTAAAATGGGGTCATTTCTTTAGCGTTTAGCTGGGGAGAGGCCCAGTTTGGGTCAAATTCACGATTTAGGGCACCGTCAGGCTGACCTCGTGGTTTGATTCACACCCGGCACATGTGGTGTACCCGAACACATCGATCAGCCCATCACCGTTGAGGTCTGCGACCCCTCTCGGAGTGCCGTTTTCCAGCCTTCCTACCTGGCAAAGGCTCCAACCCGACGGGCCTTCACTCAGCCTGGCCAGTGGGCCCCACCGCCATGTGCCCCATAGATAAACCTCGGACTTGGCCGAGTCGACGCCCATCCCCCATGGCGGTGCGTGCGCTGGGGCGACTTGAGTGCGTTTAGCCAATCCCCCACGCCCATCGCCAACCAAGCGCATGAGCTCGTATTTTCCTTGCCCAATTTCGAGGGAATACCAAACCTCGGGTCCATTTTTTCCCTCGAAACTGAGGACGGCAGCCAAGTTGGTGCCACTGATCAGCGTGCGGTGCTCTGAAAATCCACCCCGCCCATCGCCCGCTCGCATGGCGAGTCCATCTTCAAGGCGAAAGACAAGGTCGAGATGGCCATCGCCATTCCAGTCGACCAGGCTGGCATGCCGCGGCCCGCCCCCCTGGAAGATCGGTGGCATCGCCTCAAATCCCCGATTGCCATCCCCGATAAAAATGGACAATTCGGCCGAGTCAGGAATGGGGATCACCAGGTCCAGTCGACCATCTTCATTCACGTCGCCAATGGCTGGGTTTCCGTTGCCCCGGCCCACATCTAGGAGCATGGGTGGTGGTGCCTCGGGCGATAGGGGTACATAAGCTGAACCCCAGTATATCGAGATGTTTTGGTCCATTTGATTGAGAAACACGAGGTCTGTTCGACCATCGCCATCCAAGTCTGCAGCTGCTGCCCCCTGGGTTTCCCTGGGCCCCATCCGACGCTCGAGACGGTGGGTTTGGATACCCCCATCACAGGGCTCTAAATTGCGGATATCCATGTCGACCAGCAGCCCCTCGGTGGCGTCACCGGCGGTCGACTGTGGGGTGTCAGCACCCAAAACCCCGGTGATGCCAACGGCTGCGAAGAGCACCAAGGCCGCGCCGAATATCCACGGTCCAGTGGCCCGATTGGCAACCGAGCCCGCACCGAGAGTCAACGGTTTTGAGAATGGGGAATGCGAGACGCCGTCACTGTCAAAACCTTGGAAGTGTTGCGGTCTTTGTGCGCCCGGAAACACCTCGAGAATCTCCAGCAAAGCACACGCCATTTGGGCGGCCGACTCATAGCGGTCTTTGGGGTGGTAGCGGCAGGCCTTATCGATCACACTCGACAATGCAGGGTGCAGCGCTGCCAAGGCCTCCTCGCGGCGGTCGTTCACGTAGAGGTCGAAGGGCAACCGACAGGTAAGCATCCAGGCCAACGACGCCCCGAGTGCATAGATGTCGGCGGCTGGTCCCACCCCTCGCGTGTCCGTTTTTTGCTCCGGCGCCATAAAAGCCACGGTGCCCAAAACCACGCCAGTGGCCGTAAATATGGTGTTTTCATCTCTGAGCTGGGCCACCCCAAAGTCCGAGAGCACCAGGTCTCCACTGCTGTTGATGAGCAGATTCTCAGGCTTTATGTCCCGGTGAATAACCCCAGCCTTATGGGCCATCTCAAGCCCTTCGAGGACCCGAATCAGCTGGACAACCGCGAGGGCTGGCGGCACCACACCATGTATATTGACCCACTGAGTGACCGTCCCCGCCATGCGCTCCATCACGATGAATGTCCGGTCGTGCTCCTTGAAGCAATCATCCACCCTGATCAACGCCGGATGGTCGACCGCAGCACCAATCTGGGCCTCCGTTTCAAACCGCTTGTGGGCTGCTGGGCTAAAATGCGACTCGGGGCGCAGCACCTTGATAGCGACCGGCTCGCCATCACAAGCCCGCGTTGCTGCGAGCACAATTGCCGTGCCACCTTCACCGATGACCTCTCCGACCACATAGGCGCCTTTCGCGAGTGTGGGCCAAATTTGATTCGCGGTTTCTGGCGGGAGTAAACCAGCTGGTGGTATCGATTTCACTTAGTACACATTGTACTTTCGCCGAAAAGCTTCGTGCTCTGCGACGGACCGCGCCGGGTGCAGCACGCCTTTGGCATCGTGCAGATAGTACCAATATGGGCTCGCGACGGGTGCGGCGGCGGCTTGTAATGAGCTTAGGTCTGGGTTGCCGATCGCGGTCGGTGGCAGTCCGGGCTTTAGCCTCGTGTTGTACGGATCATTTGGATCGCGAAGCTTTTTGAGAAAGGCCCGCCGGTCATTCCATTTACTCAAAGTGTACCGGCTCGTCGCGTCGACGCCCAAATGCCAACCATTGTCGATTCGCTTCCACAAAATACCCGAGATGGTGGGCCGTTGACTGGCGGTGGGCTCCTCACGCACAATCATCGACGCCATGATGACCACATCCCCTAAACTCCGCTTTCCAAGGCCACTGCTATGTTTGGAGACAAAGCGGTCGTCGAACATATCAATTTGGCGTTGGATGAACTTGGCGGTGTCGAAATTTTCAGGCTCTATGGCATAGGTCTCTGGGTACAGATAGCCCTCGAGGCTTCTTCTTGGCAGACGAAATTTCGCCTTAAATAGACTGGGGGTCTTGGCCAGGCGTGCGTATTCTCCAGCCCGGATATGCCCGGCTTTCGCCAAGGCTGCGTCGATCTCACGAATGCGCCAACCCTCGAGCACAGTGAAGGGGATGGTGTCGACAACCGGCACCCCGCACATGGCCACAATAATCGCGGCATGGTCCATCGCCCGGTTTACCTTGTGCTTGCCCGCCTTGATGCATCCGCCTTGTTTGTGGATGCGCACAAACCACGAGAAAGCCTCGGCGTCGTCGATGGCGGAGACGCGCTCAAGTGGCCCGCCCATGCCACGGGCAGTCGCACCGGCGGGCACCTCGATGGAGATGGGGGTTGTGTCGGCGAGATCAGCGGGCGCGCCTGAGAGCCCCCCGATAACAGAACAAGAAAATAAGAAGAGCGTCAACATGGTGCAATCGCCTATCGCAGGACTTAGGGGTTTGCATGCCGCGGTTTAATCCCATCCTCGAACAGCTTGCCACCTACCCGGCAGTCGCGGTCGACGCCCAAAAGGCTCGATTACTCGAGAGTGGGCGTACAGTCTACGATTTCGGCAAGGGCGACCCTGAAGAGCCCCCACCATCATTTATTGGGAAGGCCCTGTGTGCAGCGGTCGCCGATCGTATGCCCTACCCAAAAGTCAAAGGCTCATTGGCTGTGCGTCAGGCCATTGCGGCTTATGTTTTGCGTCGATTTGGGGTGAAACTCGACCCAGAAACCCAGATAATCCCCACCTCAGGCTCCAAAGAGGCCGTCTTTCATTTGCCCCTGCTCGTGATCGATCGTGACGCTCAAGATCGCGGGGTGCTCTTTCCAGACCCCGGCTACCCCGCCTACCAACGGGGTGCGCTTTTCGCGGGTGGTGATGCCATTGCCGTCTCGCTGAGTGGCGATCACATCCTTCGCCCTTGGGAGATCGACCCTTCAATCATCTCCAAAACCCGCTTGATTTGGCTGAACACCCCGCACAATCCAAGCGGTGCTGTGATGGGCATGGGCGACCTTCAACGGGCGGCTGATTTTTGCCGTGACCACGATATTTTGTTGGTGTCTGATGAGACCTACGCAGATGTTTACTACGCACAAGCCCCCCACTCTTTGCTCGAGGCGGGGGTAGACGGCCTGTTGGTGGTCCACAGCCTGTCAAAACGTTCAGGTATGACCGGCTATCGCTCAGGATTTGTGGCCGGCGACCCTGCGCTCATCGCCCGCTTTGCCACCTTGCGCACCAACCCCGGCTTGGTGCCCACAGACTTTGTAAATGCCGCGGCTGTAGCAGCGTGGTCAGACGATAAACACGTGGCGGTTCGTCGGGATATATTCGGAAAAAAGAAGGCCTTGTTCCTCGACTTTTTCGACGAGATAGGTTTGGCGGTTCTCGGCCGTGAAGCCAGCCTTTACTTGTGGGTAGCGGTGCCTGGCGGCGACGATGAGGCCTATGCAACCCGTCTTTTAGACGCGGGTATCGTGGTCAGTCCAGGCCGTATTTTTGGGGTGCAAACCAGCGGGCATGGCTATATTCGCCTGGCCATGGTGCCCTCCCTTGAACAGTGCAAAGCCGCCATCGACGCATGGCGCAATTTGGAGCTTTAAATGCAAGATTTACAGACACGAATCGAGGCATTTTTTGCCGGTGGTGAATCAGACCCCGAGGCTGTGCATGAGGTCATCGCATTGCTCGATGCGGGCACACTTCGGGTCGCCGAAAAATGCGAAGGCGAGTGGTTGATTCACGAGTGGGTTCGCTCTGCGATTTTGCTCTATTTTCGGGTCGCAGAGATGAAGGTCCACGAGCTTGGTCCCTACGAGTATTACGATAAGATTCCCCTTAAAAAGAACCTAGCGGCCCAAGGCGTGCGATTGGTCCCTCCAGGTGTCATTCGCTACGGCGCCCACGTGGAGCGCGGCTGTGTGGTGATGCCCGGCTACGTCAACATCGGCGCGCGGGTGGGAGCAGGCTCTATGGTCGACACTTGGGCCACAGTGGGCTCATGTGCTCAGATTGGCCGGAATGTGCACCTGTCTGGCGGTGTGGGCATCGGAGGCGTGCTCGAACCGCCTGGAGCCCGTCCGGTGATCATCGAAGATGGCGCCTTTATCGGCTCTCGCTGCATTGTGGTCGAGGGTGTGTCGGTGGGCCAAGAGGCTGTGTTGGGTGCGAATGTTGTCTTGACCGCTTCGACCCCGATCGTTGATGTGACCGGCCCTGTTGAGGTGGTGACAAAGGGGCATGTGCCGCCTCGGGCGGTCGTGATCCCAGGCATGCGGCCCAAGCGCTTTGCGGCAGGAGAATACGGCACACCTTGTGCGCTGATTATCGGCCAACGGAAGGAGAGCACAGACAAGAAGACATCGCTCAATCAGGTTTTACGAGAGTTCGCGGTTGCAGTCTGAGTCTAGCATAACGGTCATGAATTCAGTGACCCGCCTGAGCATGCTGTTGTGCCTCTGTTTGGCGGTGTTTTTGGCCGCGGGTGTGCCTGTTTTGGATGAGGAAAGCTACCTCGCCATCACCAAAAATTTGGATATTTTGCGGCCGTATAATTGGTGGCGCCCATGGCCCCCGTGGTTTGGTGGCACAGAGCCTGATGCTTTTGTATATGCCCACCCGCCCTTATTTTTGGCCTGGGTTGCTGTGGTGCAAGACTTGACTGATGGGCTCCGGCCCACCCGACTGCTCGCCTGTTTTCCGCCGGCCGCCTTGCTCGGTTGGTCTGCTGGCCGTCTAATTGCCGGCATGTCCGACCGGCCTCGACTGGGCCTCGCGGTGTGGCTGTCCAGCCCCATCGTCGTGCTCGGGCTTCAGCGTGGGTTGATGCCAGACTTGTTGGTGGCGGCCTTTTCCACCACAGCGGTCATGGGTTGGCGCGAGCGGAAAGTGCCGACGATGGCGATTGTTGGTGGGTTGGCCCTGGGCTTAGCGGCCTTCACCAAGTACCCAGCGCTCGCCTTGGTTCCGGTATTTTTGGTGCATGGCTTTAAGGTTGGCCATCATCGAAACGCCCGGTGGTTTTGGCTCGCCGCGGCGTCGATTTGGGTGCTCGGCGAGCTTTATTTATACAGTGTTTATGGCCGGTTTCACCTGTTTGAAGTCCTTACACGGGCATCTGAGATCTCCCGCGGGACGGGAGAGGGGAGAGCTTTAGCCCTGGTGGTGCGCTTATCTTTGGGGGTCACGGTTTTTGGCTTCGTCGTCGCGGGTGCTCGGTGGGTTTGGATTCCCGCTTTTTTTGGGGCGGGGCTCGCCATGATTTGGGGGTGGCCTCAGGATGTGGTCTTGTCTGCGCGCTTGGCGGTCGGGGTTTTCGCTGTGGCGGGGTGTGTGGGTGTGGCGGTGGTGCTGCGAGCGCTTGTCGCTCATTGGTCCAAGCCAGACGACAGCTTGTTGATGGCGCTTTGGGCGGCCTCGGTCTTGGGTGGGGTGTGGGCGGTCCATAATTTTGCTGCCCCTCGGTACATGTTGACCGCTGTGCTCCCCATGGCTTTGTTGGTGGTTTCATCGGTTTCAGCCCGGCCTCAAGCCCGTGTGGCTTTGTGGATCGGGGTTGGAGTACAGCTGTTTGCTGCTTTGATGTTGACCATCACCGAGCATCGCTTTTTTGAAGCGGGAGCCGACTTGGCCCGTGCTGCTGTGGTGCAGTTTCATCCTACTCATTTCACTGGCGAATGGTCATTTCGTCATGAAATGGCTGGGGCCGGGGTCCGCTTTTTCACCGGTGATGCCGCCTCTGGGAGCATTATCGTTGCACCCATTCACAGCTCTCCAGGTGCGCTGCCGGCCGGACTCGTCGAAATCGGTCGCATCAGCGCTGACGAGGCATTTGGCCCCCGTGTACTCAATGAATCGCTCCAAATTGGTCTGTACGCAGAGACCCTTGGTGCGCTACCTATGGGGTGGTCGGACGCACCCATCGAGGAGGTGATCGCGTGGCAGGTCCCATAGACGACGAACCGCCTCCACACGATGGCTCAAAGGATCCCAAACACATCGCTGTGTTGCGCGCGCAGAGGCATGTCTGGATTCACCTTTCTGAAGGCTTGCGTAGACCTTGGATGACCGTGGCTCTTTTGGTGTTGATCGCCTTGGGGCACCTGATGGTTGGCGCTGTGGGTTTCTCTCAAGGCTCCTTGAACCTGGCTGGGGTCATCGTGGGGTCGCGGTCAACCTCCAACCTGGTGTTTATGGGTGCGATGTACAGCCCTAAAATTGCTGCGGGCGAGGTGTGGCGATTGGTGTCGTGTTTATTCTTGCACGGCGATGGGACTCACATCCTGCTCAACAGCATCGCCTTGTTTGGCTTGGGAAAATTGTGTGAGTCGGTGTATGGCCCCGTGCGATTTTTGTGGCTTTTTTTGGTGGCAGGGGTCTGTGGTTCGACCTTGTCTTATCTGGGTGGAAACACCGCCTCGGTGGGGGCGAGCGGCAGCGTGTTTGGCCTGATGGGCGCGTGTATCGTCTTCGGCTTTCGCTATCGTTTGGTGCTTCCGCCCCATATCGGCGACCTGTTTCGTCGGCGTCTGCTTCCGTGGGTGGGGCTCAACCTGGTGATTGGGGCGGTCATCCCCTTTATCGACAATTTGGGCCACGTCGGCGGACTGTTGGGTGGGGCTGGCTTTGCGCTTGTGGTGTCCAACCGGGTGGTGCCCGCGGAGGCCAACGCCTTGTGGAGCCGTGTGGTGATGGGTGTGGCATCTGGGTTGGTGGGGTTTGCTACCGTTATTGGGCTGATGATAAGTTGGGTCGAGTTGGCCGAGATGGCGAGGTGAACGCATGCGGGCAGTGATTCAACGGGTGAGAAGCGCTTCGGTGTCTGTGGATGGCGAGGTCACAGGTCAAATTGAGGCTGGGATTTTAGTCTTGCTCGGGGTTGCTCCGAATGACACACCTGCACAGGGTGGCTGGCTTGCGGCCAAAATCGCGGGGCTACGTATTTTTGAGGACGCCGATGGCAAGATGAACCATTCGGTGCTCGATATCGGTGGTGGGGTGTTGGTGGTCAGCCAGTTCACCTTGTATGGCAACTGCCGAAAAGGGCGTCGGCCGAGCTTTGTGGGCGCGGCCCATCCCGATCTTGCACAGCCGCTTTATGATGGCTTTTGCGAGCAAATTTTAGCCCAGGGTGTGCAAAAGGTAGGCTGTGGTGTTTTTGGCGGAGCGATGGCGGTTGAGCTGGTTAACGATGGCCCGGTCACCTTGATTTTGGACACGCCTTAACGGCCGTTGGTGTCCGATTTGTTGCGCTTCCAGGTCTTGTTCATGCGCCGCTCTGTTCGGCGGGTTTTACCTCCAAAACGGTAGCTTAAATCGGTACTTTGTAGCAGCCATGCCCCAGGGACACTTGATATCCCCGCGCCAACCCGGAGATCTGTCCGGCGCCAAGACCATTGCCAGGCCAAGCTGGCCACATAGGTGTCGCCGATGGGTGATGATGTGCCTTCGGGTTTATTCAGGAGCTTGTCCATGCCGAGCAGGGGCGGGACATCGTAGCCTCGGGTGATCACATTCGACCAAAAGACAGCACGGGCCTGAAGGATCAGGCTGTCGCGTCGATTAAAGCGCACATCGGTGGCCAAACTAAGACTGAGGTCTTGTACATGAAGATCCCAATCGCTGGGTTTTTGGCCGGACTGAAACTCAGCTGAGCTTTTACCACCCGTAAGAATGCTTGGAATTCGGTCGAGATCAGGGATGCCATTGGACTTGGTATTGGACCAATCAACCCCAAAGTGTACGCTCCAAGGGGCGATAATATTGATGGATTGAATCATGGATAGGCCGATGCTCGAGCCATTCATATCACCGGCGCGCAGGCCGAAATAGCTTGTGCCCAGGCCTAATGCGTATGGTCCGGCCTCGATGGCGGTGACCTTTAGGTGGCCGTTGTACACGCCGAGTGCGTCCAAAACAGGCACGGTGCCCACTTGTGTGCGTGGTGCGGCGCCGACGGTGATCGATGCAAGGCCGAGCTTTATTTCGCCCAGCTCGAGGGTGTAGGCTGTGAAGTCGGTCTGGGCGTGAGGGTCCTGGGGGAGTTCGCTTCGTTTCGGCTCGAGCCAGTCGTGTTGCGCCCGGCTGAGCGAAGGCATCTTGAGGGCCTCGTCTTGGTCGCCGCCGGGGAGGGTGGCCGGTGGCGCATCTTCATCGTCGTTCTCCTCGGCCAGGGCCAAGGGCGAAAAGAAGCAAGTCAACAGAAGGGTCAACTGGAGGGGTGTGGTCATGGATGCTCCGCTTACTCGTTCATCCTAAATCGGATTCCAACACAATGAAAATGAGGCCTGATGCGATCTTTGAGCACAAACCTCGTTGTGTTCTTTTTAGGGGGGCATCCAGATTGTCTGGAATGGGCAAAAGAACGTGTCTAGACCGGTGGGCTGGTGGGGAGCCATTAAAGTGAAGGAACGTTCACCCCTTCGGCCAGCCTGGAGAATGGTGACATCATCAAGGAGCGAGATTCGCTCAGGCGGAGGTATGAAATGACGGGACTGTTTTTGATGTCAATGTGGGCGGGCGGGCCTGCTTTTGCGAACGCGAATATTATCAATGGCGAATCTGCCTCTGCCGTTCATCATCCAGAGACCGGCGGCATGATCGCGGGTGGCTCGATATCGGTGGGGGGGGCTGAGTATGATCTCAAGATCCTCATGTGTTCGTCGACCTTGATAGCGCCCGATGTGGTGATTTTGGCGGCGCACTGCATCGATTTTGAATATTTTCAGATAAGTATGGGCATTCAATTCGATGATATTGAACTCGGATTTTCGCGCTTATCTGATTTGTCCGGGTACGCAGGAATGCCGGGTATGGGTTGGCCGGCGGACACGGCGTTTGCTTGGGATGCGGTGGCCCACCCACAGTTTTCGATGTTCGATTTACGCATGGGCCTGCACAAAAACTTTGATATTGCGTTGATATTTTTGGATGAGCCAATTTTGGATGTGGCCCTGGCCGTGCTGCCAACGGTTGAGGAAGCTGAGATGGTGGTGGAGGGGGCTGTGGTTGAGGTTGTGGGTTGGGGTCAGCAAACGAGTGATGCGACAGCGCCAGCGGGTACGGTTGGCCACAAGATGACCGGTTTGAGCGTGATTGGTCAGGCTGCGGATTATGAGTTCCAGGTGGGTGTGGATGCGGATGATGTTCGCAAATGCCACGGTGATTCTGGAGGCCCTAGCTTTTTGGATGTGGGTGGTGACGGTGATGGCGTGCGGCTTGTGGGCGTGACATCGCATGCTTATGACGAAACTGATTGTCGGGAGACTGGGGGGGTCGACACCCGGGTCGACTATTATTTGGACTGGATAGAGGCCGAGATGCGTGCGCGATGTGAGGACGGTACGCGGTCGTGGTGTGACACCGATGGTATTGTCACCGCGGATTTTGCTGAAGAGTTGGCTGGGGCTGAGGGTCAAACCCTGGCCGAAGATGAAGTGAAAGGCTGTGGTTGTGCGAGCGGTGGACGCGCTGCAGACTTGGGATGGGTGGTCGCTGTGTTTGCCCTCGCTTTGGGGCGTCGTCGCGAGGCATAAAAAAGCGCGGGGCCTTGGAGGCACCCGCGCTTGTGTGTTGTCTTAGCAACTGAAGGTGTTTTCGCCTTGGCTCAGTCCATGTCGTCTGCATCGAGGTCGTCGTCGTCAGCACCGTCGT
>DBIS01000104.1 GCA_002296975.1 Deltaproteobacteria bacterium UBA796
CAGCATCAGCATCAGCATCTGCATCGGCATCGGCATCGGCATCGGCATCGGCATCGGCATCAGCATCAACATCGTCGCTGAAGTCCACCTGGTCCCGCCAAGCTGTGTCCACCGCCTGCCAATCTGCCCGCTCCGGGTCAACGTCTGGGTCTTTGAGCCCTACATCTGTACATGCTGACGAGCAGGCCAGCACCATCAAACCCGTTCGCAAGGATGTGCTCACAGGCTTAAAATGACCTCTTCGAGCAAGTCCGTCATGTCGAGAGTGGTGGCCGCATGCTCGTTGTGGAATGTCGTATAAATCACCCGACCCTCTCCAATATCAAAGCGCGTCGCGATGGGTGCATTGGGCAACATCGTACTGCCCCACGTACCCCAAATCGGCACATCACCCTGCAACAACACCTCTGTGCCCGCACCAACGCCCTCGACAACGACCCACATATCGAGGTCAAAATTGATATCTGCGACGGCGCTACCGATGATTATCTCCATCGATGGGTCAAGCACTGTGGCCCCAACAGTGCCTGCAGCGCCCACCTGAGCCGAACCGTACAAGCTGTCTTCACCATAAAACTCAATCTTCACCGGAAAAGCGACCTCTACAAAATAATAGGCCCAATCAGAAGCATAAATTGAGCCGCCATTATTCACGAAATCACGGATATTTATCCGCACCTCTTCCCTGTGGGAGTACATCCAATCCGCTGAAATACCACAGTTGAGAAAGATAATATCGAACTCGGCCATCGCGAGGGGGTCGGTTAAAAAGTCGAGGTATTCAGACGACCCAAACTGGCCATTGTACACGGTGTACTCCAGACCCATACTTTCGATGATGTCTTCGATATGATCATATTCTCCTGAGATGACCGCAATATCTGGTGGCTCGAGCATGCACTCTGCTTCTGGAATCTCGGTGATTCCGCCGGCGACAGTGACCGTAAATGTGGACTCAAAGCTACCCTTGATCACATAGACCGTGTAGTCCCGGTCAACCGGAATACCAAGAAGCTCAAACGCGCCATTTGCGTCCGTCTCGTCCTCTGCACGTGCATCATGGGTGCCATCGCCATTGGCGTCGTAGGTGGTGTAAACATAGGCGCCCACAACCCAACCACCACCCGGGTCGCACACGCGCCCCCTGATGCCACCATCGAATTCACCGGGAGTTCCTGGGTCGCCTGCATCGGCATCGGCATCCGAGTCGAGATCTTCATCCGTGGCATCGGGCTCGGCGCTGCCCCCTGGCTTGAGATCATATTCCGAACACCCGAAAGCCATCACCATCGCAAAAAACCAAATAAAACGAGACATAAAAAGCCCTCCTGAAGGACTTTGGGTGAAAACTGCGAGATGAATCCAGCCGCAATCTGCGCCAATATTAGCCGAAGATCAGCGGCGATGGCGCTCCTTTTTCAAGGATTTGGCCGAATGACCTTCGCCCTGTCGCCAGCACCCGGTAACAAGACCCGAAAAATACTGCCCTTGCCCAGCTTGGACTTCACGTCGATGCTCGCCCCAACCTCATGGCATAAACGCTTGACGATGGCGAGCCCAAGGCCGGTTCCGCCCGCTGCCCGAGCGCGGCCCTTATCTACCCGGTAAAAGCGTTCAAAAATCCGTGCGTGAAGGCTTGGATCGATGCCGTAGCCCACATCGATCACCTCCACGAGCACCCGTCCGCCATCTCGGTTCGAGGCCCGAACGCTCACCATTCCACCCTCTTGGCTGTACTTGATAGCATTTTCGACCAGGTTTCCAAAGATGTGGCCCAGCGCGTCTCGGTTGCTCTGCACCATAAATCGCTCGTCAACATATGACTGCAGCAAGATCTTCTTTTCGTCAGCCCGGGCACGGCCCTTATCAAAGGCCTCATGAATGACCGACTGAAGGTTCAAGCCGGTAATCTCCAACTCCACTTCTTTGGCATCAATGCGCGACAGATGAAGCAAGTCATCAAATAAAGAAATCAAGCGCTGAGCATTTCGATGAATCACTGTGACCATCTCGAGGGTAAACCCGTCCATATCCCCAGGTTCATCGAGCAGGGTCTCCGCATATCCTGCGATTGATGTCGCCGGTGTGCGGAGCTCGTGAGAGACATTCGCCACAAACTCCCGCCGGTGATTCTCTGCCTGAGCAAATAAGGTCACATCTTGTAAAATCGCCAAGCGCCCTCCCTGCAAGGAAACCACCTTCACCAAGAGCGTTCTGTGCCCCGATTGGAGCGAAAACTCAATCTCCTCATCGAGTTTGGGACTGAGCGCTTCGGCCAGCCGATCCACAGGTATCGCCTGGATTGGTAGGCGCCCAATCGCCCCTGGGACAATCGGTAAAAGCGTGTGCACGGCCGGGTTTATCACCGCGATACGACCATCCGGCGTGGTCATAATGATCCCATTCGGGGAATGGGCAATCAACACCTCGGCGAGGCTGTCATCAGCCTCGGGTTGACCGCCCAAGCTCACTGCGATTCGCTACCAAAACGGTACCCGGCACCGCGGACCGTCTGAACCAAGTGGGCTGCAGCTCGAAGTTTCTGACGAAGACGCTTGACGTGGGTGTCAACGGTTCGCGTGTTTAAGGTGGGTGGCAAATCCCAAACTTCTTCGAGAAGCTCACCCCGACTGCACATTTTGCCTTCGCTGCTGGCCAAATAAATCAGCAACTTGTACTCGGTGCTGGTCAACTCGACTTCTTGCTCCTCGATCCAAACACGGTGCGCTCGATTGTCGATCCGAAGACATTCCACCTCGATATCGTCAGGCGCAGAAGGGCTGGCGGCAGCGGTGGCCTGGGAGCGTCGTGCTGCGGCTTTTACACGCAAAACCAGCTCCTTCACCGAGAATGGCTTGGGAACATAATCGTCTGCCCCGACCTCGAACCCGGCAATACGGTCTTGCTCTTCAGTGCGAGCCGTCACCATGATCACATAGGTATCTTTGGTCTCGGGATCTTTGCGTAAAATGGCGCAAATCTCCTCGCCAGACATGTCGGGGAGCATCAAATCCAGCAACAATACAGGTGGACGATGCGCGCGAAGTAAACTCAAACCATCCGCACCATTCCCCGCGCTCATTACATCAAAGCCGGCGCGCTTGAGGTTCATCACCACCAAGTTGCGGATGTCATCTTCGTCCTCAATGACAAGAATCTGTACGGGTGCATTAGCCGTGTCACTCATTCTCAGGCCCTCCATTTGGGTGAACATTTCCAGTTTCGCCGATTCAAGAAGCCTAAGCATACAACCTATCGCCCACAACGCCAGCCCTCTTCGTTACAGCCAAGCCACCATTCGCTTTTCATTTGCGGCTAAGATTCACCGACCATGGTCATCCTCCTCCTCAGCTTTCTGATCTCGTGCACCTCGGCACCGAGCGACAAACTCACCTGGCGTGAGCAGTGGGAAGTTCTGATTCTGACCGAAGACGGTGGGCTAATCGATGGACGGGTGAGCACCGGAAACACCGGAATGGTCCGAGGAGAGGGCCAGTTTCGGGCCAATCGGTGGTTTAGCCACGCCAGCCCAATCCTGTTCGGCATGGATGGAGGCCC
>DBIS01000217.1 GCA_002296975.1 Deltaproteobacteria bacterium UBA796
TTCGACCAAGATGGCGACGGTGACCTTGCGCTAGAACACGGTGGAACAGACTGTGATGACACAGACGCGAGCATTTATCCTGGTGCCGAGGAGGTCTGGTACGACGGTGTAGACGCGGACTGCTCGGGGACTTCGGACTTTGATGCCGACCTTGATGGCTTCGATGCCACAGCACACAGTGGAACAGACTGTGATGACGCAGACGCGAACATTTATCCTGGTGCCGAGGAAGTTTGGTATGACGGCGTAGACGCGGACTGCTCGGAGACTTCGGACTTTGATGCCGATCTCGACGGCTTTGATGCGACCGAGCATGGCGGTTTAGACTGCGACGATGCAGATGCGGCCATCTCTCCTGACGCGGTCGAGGTGTTCGATGGTGTTGATAATAACTGCAATGAGTTCATCGATGAGGGTACCGGCGGGTCCGACGATGATGGTGATGGCTTTACGGAAGCGGAAGGGGATTGTAATGATGAGGACCCTGACGTCAGCCCCGATGCCCTCGAATTGTGTGATGCGATAGACAATAACTGTGATGGTGAAATCGATGAAGCCGGGTCTTCGGATTGCACTCCCTGGTTTTTAGACGAAGACAGAGATGGCTATGGAGTCGGCGAGTCAACGTGTACCTGCGCGAGTTTGGGGACCACAGATGCCGCGTTGGGCGGTGACTGTAACGACGCAAGTCCAGTGATTCACCCAGGGGCTATCGACACTTGGTACGATGGCATCGACTCAGATTGTTCCGGTACCTCTGATTTCGACCAAGATGGCGACGGTCATGACGCGGCCTTCGCGGCCGGAGCTGACTGCAACGACATCGACCCCACCATTCACCCCGACGCCATCGATGAACCCTATGATGGCGTCGATGCGAACTGTGACGGGCTGTCGGATAACGACGCCGACGGCGATGGGCATGACCATCAAGATTATGGCGGTGATGATTGCGATGATACCGAGGCGACCATATCTCCATCATCAACTGAATTGCTCGATTTGGTCGACCAAGATTGTGATGGCTACATCGACGAAGACTGGATTTTTCCTGGCGACATCTTGGTGAGCGAGATTCAGATCACACCCTTGTACACCCCAGAATGGGACGGGGAGTATTTTGAGGTCTACAACACCACCGACCATGACATCGATATGGTGCAGTGGACGGTCTATGATTCCGACGGAACAGGCTTTACCGTGGACGGCACCGTGGTTGTTCCTGCTGGCGGATTTGCGGTGTTTGGCGTCAACGATGACCCAGAATTCAACGGTGGTGTGGCCGTGGACTTTGCTTATAGTTGGGATGATTTCGGCTTTGAGCACGACTCAGATACGGTGTTGCTCTCCTTGGCGGGGTTGAATATTTCCACCACCAGCTATAGTCGATCTTGGGATGTGACCATCGGGCACGCCATTGGTTTGGACTTGGATTATGCCGACCCCGACTACCTTATCTACGGCTCGGTCTGGTGCGCGTCCTCCACGGTGTTGCCCAGTGGCGATTATGGCACGCCGGGTGCGCCCAATGAGCCCTGTTTGGAGATCGACTGGGACGGCGATGGTCACTCCGAGTTGGATGGCGACTGCGACGATGACAATGCGTTGGTCAACCCAGCCGCTCTGGAGGTTTGTGATGGCGTCGACAACAACTGCGATGGAGAGATTGACGAGATTGGGGCCGACGGGGCTGCGGTTTGGTACCTGGACAATGATAACGATGGCTACGGTCGTGCGGATTCGCCGCTGGTGAGCTGCACGCCGCCTGTCGGCTTTTCCGATGACGACAGCGACTGCGACGACAGCGACCCCACCATTCACCCTGGCATGGAGGAGATTTGGTATGACGGCGTTGATTCGGATTGCTCGGGCACCTCAGATTTCGATCAAGATGCCGACAGTTTCGACTCTGATGCCCATGGCGGCCTCGACTGCGATGATACCGTGGCCACCACCAATCCCACCGCGGCCGACACCTGGTACGATGGTGTCGACTCCGATTGTGGTGGCGAAGACGATTTCGACCAAGACTTAGACGGCTATGCTTCGAGCGATCACGGCGGCTTGGATTGTGCTGACACCGACCCCGATGTCAGCCCAGCGACACCAGAGGCCTGGAACGGCATCGACGACAACTGTGTTGGCGGTGTGGACAATTTCATGGTGATGGGATTTTCGACCTTGGTCCTCACGGCCGATGCACCCATACAGCTTGGCCGGGAGTCGGGTTTAAGTACCGGCGACTTCGATGGCGACGGGGTGTCTGATTTGGTGATCGCGGCAGACCAAGCCGGATATGCTGAAGAGGGCGCAGCCTATGTGCTCAACGGTGCTGTGCCTTGGGCTTTGATTGGCACACCTGCTGGGGTCAGTGACGCACAGTTTTCTGGGGCTGCAGCCGGCAATTGGATGGGCGTGCTCGGCGCACATCAAGTCGACCATACCGGCTCGCCCGCCGCCGATTTGTTGGTGGGTGGCACCGATACTTTGGGTGGCTATGCCATGTGTTTGATCGACGGTGAGTTGTTGAGCGGCCCGGTGGGGTGCGTAGACGCCACCACCCGCTGGACTGGAGCCGTCGACGATTACCCTCGTATTGTCAGTCACCTCGACCTTGACGGCGATGGTTTGTACGAGATTGTGTATGCGGACTCTTGGTATGGTCCAAGTGACCTCGGCAAGGTCTATGCCTTCTCTGGGGCATCGTTAATGCCTGGGGACTACAGCTTGCTCCTGGATAATGATTGGCGAATCGATGGGCGGCACGCCTACGATTATGTTGGCTCGCAGCTGGGTGGCGGGGACACCAATGACGACGGCTATGATGACCTGTTGGTCGGTGCCTATGGCGATGACCATCCCGATCCAAAAACCGGGTCCATCTTTATCATGTACGGCGGCGCAGATGCGCCTGTGCCGATTCGGACCGCTCAGTTCGATAAGGATGTTCAAATTTACGGTGACACCCTTAACGCCCAGTTGGGTCGATACAGCGCGGGAGCTGTGGGCGACGTCAACGGGGACGGCGCCAATGACTTGGTCGTGAGTGCCACAGGAACCGAGTCGGTACATGTCTTTTTGAGCGCATCGACCATGGGTGGTGGCAGCTATGAAACCCTTACTGCCGATGTGAATATTTTTGGAACTGATGAGGCCTCCGGGTTTGGTATTGGCCTGGCGCTTGGAGATTTGGACGGCGATGGTTTTGCTGACCTCGCGATCGGTGCACCGGACGAGGCATACCCTGGAGCTGGATCTGCCGACTCGGAGGGACATGTCTATCTCTTCTTCGGCGGTGAAATGGCCCTATCCGGCGTGCTCTTCGCCTCTGATGCCGGTGCTCATTTCAATGGGCGTGCAGAGGCCGATAACTTTGGTGCCCTGATCCGCTCGGGCTTTGATTTGAACCTTGATGGCCTCGATGACCTGCTGATCAGCGCGCCCGGAAACAGCCTGACCATGCCCGATGGCGGTCAGGTTCATATATTAATGATGCCGGATGGTCGATAAACTGGACGAAGCTACTCAGCAGGGGGAGCTTTGTTGGTGGCCTCATTCGCGGCTGGGGGCAAGGGTGGTTCGTCGGGGACGACGCCAACCTCTAAGGTGATTGTTCCTGGGACTGCGGAGGTGTCGAGCAGCCCGCCGGTCCAGATGCCGATGTTCTCTCCCGGCGTTGGTTGACCATTTTTGTTGGCATCGTCCACAACCATCACCACAGCCTTGATCCCTTTGGGCACAAGGATGGTCCCCTCACCGGCTTTGGCGAAGGTCTTTTGGGCCGCGAGGCTCGGGGGTTGATGCGATGCATCTTCGACCCGAACCAGCAACTCGCCTGTGCAGTCGGCACAAACCAACTTGAGGGTGAGGCTGACGGCATCTGGGATATTGTCCTGGCTATATTTGGGCGTGGGTGCGCCTGGTTGGCTGCCGTCGTGGGGGTCGGGTACTTTTGATGCGTCGGGCCCGTCACCCTTTTCAGTGGGGGATTGTTCGGTGCCAGGTGCAGGTGCGCCGGGTTTTGCGGCGCCGCCTGGCTCTCCTTGAGAGGTTGAGCTTGGGGGCTCGATACAAGAAAACAGGCTTGTGAGCGTGAGGACTGAGATCAACATAAATTCTCCGGGTTTCGGCCCCTTAACCGCCTTCGAGGGCCTGGTAGGATGCACTTTTGAGCACAGCCTCTCGGTGTTCAACCGCTCGGGCAGCCAAATCATTCCATCCATGGCGCGCAGCGGCCACAGCGAGAGCATCGAGTGGGGCCACAAGGTCATTGCCGATGATTCGGCCCAGTCCGCGGTCTTTGGCCACTGACCACCAAGCACGGGTGGTCGCCTCATCACCGAGCTCGGCCGCCCAGGCCGCGCGGACCACACCGATAAACATCCAGGCCCAATGTTGTGGCAATTCCCGGAGTTGCGCCTCGGCTTGGTCGATGGCGATTCGCGCAAAGCTTTGGTCTTCGCGCTCTTGGTTTAGGATGGCCAAATTGAGGTGGGCGATGGCAGCGGATGCGGACCATCCACGGGTGGCGGCCAAGCGGGCGACGCCTTCGTACATGCGCTCAGCATTTCGGGTGTCGCCGCGCATGCGAAACACCTCGCCGAGGTTGTTTTCACTGTCCAGTTGAAGCTGATGATCACCGACGGTGACAGCCAGAGCGCGCGCGGTGTGAAAATGGCGTTCGGCCTCATCGATATTTTGTTTGGCCAGACGTATCAGCCCTGCTGCGAAGGTGGCCTTGGCCATTCGACGGGTGTCCCCGGTGGCGATGGCGGTCTCACGGAGGCGGTGGACCATCGATTCTATGCCCTCGAGCTTTCCGGCTGCTGCCCGGGCATCCACCAGCCCATAGAGCGCTCTGACGTCGATTCTCTTGTCACCGCGGTTCAAGTGCAACATGCGGGAAAAGTACTTTTCAGCTTCCTCGGGTCGTCCTTCGGTTCGGAGCACGAGCGCCATGGCGCCAGCCGTTTCGATGAGCCCTGCCCGGTCTTGTGTGGCTTCGAAGGTGATCGATGCACTGTCCAGGAAATTTCGTGCCGCATCGAGGTTTCCCTTTTGGGTTTCGGCATGGGCAAGGACCAAAGACAGGCGTGCCTCGGTCCGGCGATCGAGGTGTCCGAGTGCGGAGGCCTGCTCGATGACCCCAATGGCTTCGTCGGTTTGTTGCTGGCTCATCAAGGTTTCGGCCTGTCGGATTCGTGCTTCAGCACGTGCGGATAGCCCCCCAGCCAGATCAGAGGCCTCAACGCCGAGCTTACTGGCCATCAAAGAGAGGGCGAAACGGCCTTCTTCGTGGGTTCGCCGCGCGGCCCGAAGCAAAGGGACAACCGCAGATGTGTGGTCGCCGGCATGCAGTCTGTGAACCCCAACAGGAAGGTCGACATGGGCGCCGGTGCGCTCGCCCAAACGGGTCCATGCATCGGCCAGTCGGCGATGAAGATCCTCAACGCCCGGGCGTCCTTCAGCGATGGCGAGGGCGGCCTGCTGGATTTGACGATGTTCAAAGACCAATTGCCACGCTCTTTGGCGAACGAGCCCTGTTGAGAGGAGGGCATCGAGTCCACTCGGGTTGATTTCGCGGATGACCAAGGCCGGGGGTGCTTGGCCGGCGAGGGCTGTGGCCGCGAGGGCCTCGTAGGCTGCTTCAGGGGATTCGGTGGCGGCGATAGCACCGCGGATTCGGGATAAGAACAGGGCAGCGTCGGCAGTCTCAGGGACCACCTCCTCGAGGGTAACCAATGGGTCCAAGGTGAAATCCCCACGGTTCTTCTGAACCAGGTGCCCACGGCTAGCCAGGTCGCGAATCATCAATATTGCCCGACCTGGGCTTCCGTCACACAAGGGGGCGATGGCCTCGGCGAGCGGGGGCTCGATGTTCATGGTTTGGCGTAAAAATGTGCGCATATCGCCGTCGGTCATGCGCTCGAGGTCTATGCGCAACGCACCACGACGCTCCATCGAGCGGGTGCGAGCCAATAGTTTGGGGTTGGCTTGGAGTGCGCGTTTGGAGAGCGTGGCGATCACCAAAAATGGACGTTCACCGATGCTTTTGTCGAGCACAGCATCACAAATGGCGAGCCCATCACCTGCTTCTTGGGCCAAGTGGGCATCCTCAAGCAAGAGCAGAGCCCCACCTCGCCACGACCGTGCGTCGAGGTGGCGATATAGAAAAGCCAAGCCGACCGCGGCATTCACGGGTGTCTCGCCTTCGACGCCATAGCCACACCAACGGGCCAATACGCTGGCCTCGACTGCTACAGCGTCTGGATTGCGCTGTTGATCCCGGCTGAGCCACCTGCCCAGGCGTGCTTGGAGGCGTTCTCTGTTGTCATTCCAGGGGGCTAAAATCTCTTGGACTGCGCCGCGGTAGCCATCGCTTGCGCCCGGCGGGTTGTGGTAGCGCAACAGGGCGGTCTCCATATGACCGCTGGCCTCGATGGTTTGGGTGATGCTGTGTGCAGTCCTTGATTTTCCAACACCGTCGCCGCCGATAAGCAAGACCACGCGCGGCTCTCCTGTTTGCACCACGGCCCGCGCTTGTTGCCATAAGAGCCATCGCACATCCTCGTGGGCTGCAATCGGCGGGTCGCGCATGCCCACCATCGCCAAACCCCCATGCTCAGCACCAGAGCCAGGATGGGGTGGCGGTTCCGCAGGCATCTCGTTGGGTGTGACCCTATTCCAGTGAACACCGGTTTCGGGGATGGGCAGAAAAGACCTGTCGGTCAAAGATTCCAGCCCTTCTTGGGCCAAGACGTTCGAGAAGCTTTGACCCACATGGCCCCCGATTGGCGGCGGAACTGGCATGGAGAGATGACGGTCCGACAGGGCGGCGTTGATGGCACGGATCACATCAGCGGCTTTATCAAAACGTTCTCGTGGGTCTGGTTGGAGCAGGGCGCGCACCACCGCCTCGAGTGCTTTGGGTACATCGGGGTCTAAGCCAAGAGGTCCGGTAGGCAGCGGGTCAAGTATCCGCCGTGTGCCAGGCTTTTTTCCAGAGCGGTCCCCACCTAAGATTTCGAAAAGCATCAGTCCGACAGCATACAGGTCTGTCCATGGCCCAAGTTCGGCATAATGGCCCGCGCGTTGTTCGGGCGCCATCCAAATCGGCGTGCCCCCCATTCCCCGTTGATTGAGGGCCAAGTCTGCGAGGGCCCCGGCCACACCGAGGTCGGCCACCCAGGCGTGCACCGTTCCATCTGGGGTTGAGTGCAGCAGTACATTGGCGGGCTTGAGGTCTTGGTGGAGAAATCCTTGGGCGTGCATATGTGCCAAGGCGTCGAGCACTTGATGAATCAACCGTAAGGCCTCTGCCATCGGCGGCCTGCGCTTGAGCAAGTCCCCGAGACTGCCTTGATCGGCGTGGGCCAAAGAGACATAGGGCAGGCCACACGCTAGGCGGCCGGTATCCAATACCGGAATGACTCGGGGGTGGACGACCTCCGCCGATAAGGTCACTTCGCGGGCAAATCGGGCACGAAAGCGGGCGTGAATCGCTAAGTTACGACGGACCACCTTGATTGCGACCGCGCGGCCCAGCAGGGCATCTTGAGCGTGAAATACCGTGCATGTCGCACCCTCGCCGATTGTTTTTATCAGCGTGTACCGTTGTGGAAGGGTGGGCAGTTCAGCCATTTATGCTGAAAGGGAGAAGCGAATATCCATGCTCATTTTGTCCGAAAACAGCGTAGAGAGGACGTTCAACATGGGCTCATGGGAATCCCGCTCCAGCCAAATCCCTTGGCAGCAAACAAAGTGCCAGGCACTGTAGTTGGCAGACAGCCAAAGCTCACGGGTTGGCGGTTGTTGGGACAAGATAAAGGTCGACCCATCTTCGAAGACAACTTTGAGGTTGCCAGCTGTCATTGATGGGTCGTGATCATCGGATTCGATCTCATCAACCTGGTCGAGCAAGGCGACCAACAGGGCTTTGACCGCGGTACGGAAGGGGGCCTCCTCTGAAAAGTCATTTTTCATGAGGTCACCTCAGCCTGAATTACGGCCCTTAGCCGATCCAACATGGGAGGAAGCTCGTCTTTGGACACAGCCCCGATGGAGATTCTGAACCACCCGGAGTCCTCACGGAGGTCGAAGGCCTGAAAAGGAACCACTGCCATACCGGCGCCCTCTAGGAGCTTGATGCGGATATCTTCATTGCTTTGGCCGGGAAGTTTCACCCGAAAGCTGAGGTAAATCGCGCCTTGAGGGGCGATGGCGTCTACGGGTAAGCCGTTGGCCTTCATGTCCATGATGGCCCCATAAACCGTGTCTAAACGGGCATCGATCTCTGTCTTTATCCACGTATTGTATTCGCGGATGGCCTCGGGGTCGTTGAGCAGAGCTGCGGTTGCAATCTGCTCTGGGCGTCCGGCCCAAGCACCCATATGGCCGATCAAGGCTTTCATTTTGGCTTGCAAATAGTCGGGAAGTACTGCCCAGCCAACCCGTAAACCGGTGGCGGCGAAACCTTTGGATATGGCGTCGATGTGGACGACATAGGGGGCGATCTCTGGCACCAGCTGCACTGGGCTGTAGAAGGGGTGCTCATTTTTGGTGAGCTGCCAGTACACAGCGTCCCACATGAGCATCACTGGGGGAGCGTCGCCTCGGGCGTTGTTTTCGTCCACGATGGCTTGAGCGATGCCGGTCAAAACATCTTTGTCGATGACGGTACCCGTGGGGTTGAGAGGGCTGTTCATGACGATCAGGCGGGTATCTGGCAGGATGGCCTTGACTTGCTCGACGGTCGGGAAAAAGTTGGTGTCGGCCCCGGTGGGTACGAAGTGATGATCGGTTTGGCACAGGTGGGCGTAGTAGCCGACGTTCCAGGCGGGCAAGAAGCTGACTGTTTTGTCGCCGGGATTGGTGAACATGCGCCAGGTTGCGTAGAGCACTGGGCGGGCGCCTGAGCAGACGATCACGCCGCCGGGTCCATAGTCTAGGCCAAGGTCACGTGTGTACATATCGGCGATGGCCTGACGCAACTCCAAGATGCCGTCGGATGGTGGGTAGTTGGTTTCGCCGGCTTCGAGGGCAGCATGAATGCCTGCCACGAGCTTTTCGGGAACTGGAAACTCGCTGGGCTTGAAGTCGCCGACGGTGAGATTGCAGACAGATTTTCCGTCTGCGACCATGGCCCGGACCGATGTGGCGATGGCGAGGATTTGTGAGCCTTGAAGGCCGTCTACGACCTCGGTGACTGCAGCGCGGCGGGCGGCTGCGGTGTCGGCTTGAAAAGTGGCGTTGACATCGATTGACATAAGGTCCCCCCCGGTCCATTTAACCGGTGGGCCTCGGTTTAGCCGCCGGTAGCCGCCTAAAACCCAGTGGCACTCGCACGAAGGACGTCAACGACGGATTGGGCGCTTTGGGGGCGGTCCTGAGGTCGTTTTTCGAGCATTTGGGCGACCAGGCTGACAATGGCGGTTGGAATATTTGGCACCACAGTGTTGAGGGGCGCAGGACGTTTAGTGAGATGGAGCTTTGTGAGTGCTTGGGGTGTGTCCGCGACGAGGGGCCGATGCCCACTCAACATGCGATACAGCAACACGCCGAACGCGTATAAATCTGAGCGCGCGTCGACCACGGAAGCCTCGAGTTGTTCGGGGGGGGCGTAGGTATAGGTGCCGACGAAACGCCCGGGTATCGCGACGATTCCGGGCATCAAGGCCGTGCCAAAATCGATCAAACACGCAGAATGGTCGGCACGCACCATGATGTTCGCGGATTTGATGTCTCGGTGGATGATGCTGTGGGCGTGCAGATAGCCCAAGGCCTCGGCGATATGAATCGCGATGGTGATGACAGCGATGGTGCGCGCTTGGCTTCCGGGTTTTCCCATGGACTTGGCAAAGACTTGGGCCGGCTGTCCAGCGATATAGCCCAGCAAATGGTAGGTACGGCCATCGGCGGTCACCCCCGCGCCCTCGCTGCTCACAACACCTTCGTGGTTCAGTCGCCCCAAAACCCGATGGATGCGCTCAAAGCGTGTGGACTCTGGGTCGGTGCTGGTGCCAATTTTGAGCGCGTACCGTTTTTGGTTGGCTGGGTCTAACACCTCGTAAACAGCCCCCGTCCCGCCTTGGGCGATATGGCGAAGCACGGTGTAGGGACCAATTTTAAAGTCTGGCGTTTCGGTTTTGGGTGGTGTGGTCACCAACGGGCATCCTCGAGACGGGTTTGGGGTGCCACGATTGTGGCCCAATCATAGGCGCCACCCACTTGGTGGGCTTGCCGACTTTGTCTCTGTAACCAGCTTGCTGCCTGTGTAGATGACGAGAAGTGTTGGACGGACCATCCGTCATCTAGGCTGCATTGAACGACTGCGATCGGAGTGGTCTTGCCGAGGGATATGCTTCGGTGTCCGGCCATCCAAGCGCTCAGCACCACCGCAGATGCATCGACTAAGGGGGGCCCATCCCACCACACACGGTCCACCCACACCGGGTGTTTTCCGAGGCTTGATGCGATTTGATCATGCCGTGAGGCGGCACCAATATCGGGGCCAACCGGTAGCATCGGGGCCGTTTTAAAGACAAATAATCCCACAGCGAAGACCAATAGCGCTGGGACCCTCGCCAGGCCGATGGCCGCGCCAACCGAGATGGGCACAGCGATAATGCGCAGATGATAGCTGCGGACATAGCCTTGACTAAGGCCCACTGCTAAAATTCCAAAATAGCCGAGCAGTACGAATAGCCCCAACCGTCGCCGAACACGGCCAAGGCATAAAACGCCGACACCCAGTCCCAAGACCCATACACCAAAGCCCATATCCACCAACCAGCGGTCATGAATCGCAGTGGTGAGCATGTCTTGCCATTGGGTTTGGCCGTCTACATTGCTTTGAGCCACTTTGGCCAAACATGCAGTGATGCCTTGGCCGCAAAAAGCCAATTTGATGGTGCCCCAAAGCCGGGGGATGGCCACCAGTCCACCGATGATGGCGGCTTGTCTGAGTCGGCGCCCCCCCTGAACCCGATGAAGTGGGCCTAGGATCGCGAATATCGATAGGCCCATTCCGATCGCCATTGGGTGAGCGCCTGCGGCCGCGACGAGGCTGATCACAGCGACAAAAGGTGCCAGAGGGTTGCCTTTTAGGCTCAGAGCGAGGCTAAGGATAAAGACACCGATAAGCTCGGGGGCCATATAGGATCGGGCGCCGCTCACCAAGGTGTCGAGCAAACCAGGGTCGAAGGCGACAAATAGCCCACTCGCAACCGCCGCAGCCCATCGCGTGGTGGGTTTTTCGGTGTCATCGACCCAATGCCAGGCGGCTGAAAAGGCGATGGGTGCGATGAGTGCGCCGGCGATAAACCGCATTTGAAACAGCATTTCTAGCGATTGTGATACGGCGATCAAGGGCAGTGATAAAATCCAAAGCGCATCACCGCTCTCAGGGTTTGGCGGTCGAGGCATATGGCCAAAAAGAGCGGATTGGGCCTGAAGATATGGGCCCAAGGAGTCTGATCCAATGATGGCCTCATTGACGACTTTGAGCCGATGCCAGGCTGCGATCACCCACAGGATGATCATGGTGATTATGCGGGCCACGGCTGGAGTTTAACCTCAGATACCGAGGGCCTTGGCTACATCCGCCGCGGCTTTGCCTGAAATCGCCAACTGAAGGTCCCGCTCAATGCGCCGTTGAGCGAAAGGAGCGGTCACTTCATCTAGATGGTGTGCACCGGCGGTAATTCGCTGGCGGTCGTTGCCGGCCATGGCATCTTTGAGTGCGGAAAGCCCGGTCTCAATCGCCTCTTTTTCACCGGGCTCCAGCATATCAGGATCGCACTTGATGGCCTTGGCCACTTGACTCGCTATCTGCTCGGCCTCGATTCGCGCATCGATCAGCAAGCGCTCATCAACATCGGTCTCGGCATTATCGATGGCGGCCTCTAGCATGGCTTCGATCTGATCTTCGGACAGCCCGTAGCTGGGCTGGACCTCGATGTCTGTCGAGATCCCGGTGGCGGCATCAATGGCTGAGACACGCAAGATACCGTCGGCATCGACCATGAATTCGACTTTGATTCGGGGCACACCGGCGGGTTGTGGGGGCAGACCGCTGAGCTTGAATCGTCCGAGGCTACGGCAATCGCCGACGAGCTCGCGTTCACCTTGGACCACGTGCAGATCGACGGCGGTTTGGTTGTCGACATGGGTGGTGAAGGTTTGAGATTGGGCCGCAGGGATGGCACTGCAGCGGGGAATCAATCGCTCTACGACGCCGCCCATCATTTCAAGGCCCAAGCTGAGTGGGACCACATCGAGCAACAGCATGTCCTCTGCCAAAGCACTCTCGCCGGTCAATATATCGGCTTGCATGGCCGCGCCGAGGGCGACCACCCGATCGGGATCGAGGCCGCTGTGCGGGCTTTTTCCAAAGAGTTTGGCGACGAATTTACGCACCATGGGCATGCGGGTCGAGCCGCCGACCAAGACCACTTGGTCGATATCGGCCGGGCTAAGCGCGGCATCTCCGAGGGCTTGTCGACAGGCCTCACCGGCACGCTCGATGATGGGGCGTATCAGATTTTCAAAGCTATCCGCGTCGATTTGAGCTTCGACCTCTTGTCCGGCCAAGGTCGCCTTGAATGTAGCGGTGTCGCTGTCGCTGAGGGCGCGTTTGGTCAACTCGGCGGCGGTGATGGCCGCTCGGTAGGTGGGGCCGTCCACATCGGAGATTCCGGCTTGATTGAGAACCAACTCGGCCAAAGCTTGATCGAAATCATCGCCACCCAAATGGGTGTCGCCGGCGGTGGAGAGCACCTGAAAGATGCCGTCGTCAAGCTTGAGGATAGAGATATCGAAGGTGCCACCCCCCAAGTCAAAGACGGCCACAGTTTGGCCATTGGTGCCTTGGTTAAGGCCATAGGCCAAAGCTGCGGCGGTGGGCTCATTGAGCAAACGCAAGACCTTGACTCCCGCGATCATCGCTGCATCTCGGGTGGACTGCCGTTGAGCGTCGTCGAAATAAGCAGGGACGGTAATGACCGCACCGCCGGGTCGCCCAAAAAGGCACTCCTCAGCGCGGGCATGGAGCAAACGGAGGATCATGGCGCTCACTTCGATGGGCGTGATCTCTTTTTCGCCGACCACAAAGCGGACGGCGCGGTCGTCCCCTTGGACCAAATCATAATGAAAGCGCTGGGCATCATCGGCGACCTCTGCGCCAGACCGACCCATAAAGCGCTTGACGCTCGTAAACGTGGTGCCGCCTGGCTGTGTGGCGGCGGCCAAGGCGGGGTAGCCCACGCAAATCGGTTGCCCTTTGGCATCGTAGCGGACCGCGCTTGGGAGCAGCGCCCGTTCGTCGTCGTCGAGCAAGCACCGTGGTTGACCGTCGATGACGACGGCCACCAAAGAGTGTGTGGTTCCGAGATCTATGCCGATGTTGGCCATATCCGCTCCGTTCAAGCGCCGGTTTGGGTGCGCGCGGTGTTGAGGTATTGCAGTTTTGCCAAGGTCATGCCGACGGCATCAAGGGTGCCCTCGCCAGTTTCCCAGGTGTGAAAAGTCGCGTCGAGTTCGGTACGGTTTTTATCCCACAGAGCGGCCACCGTCATCTTGGCGCCATCAGGGTCGCTGTGGGCCATCATTTGCAGGTCGAAGATGACCTCTAAGAAGTCACCGTCGGGTTGTGGGCCACCGGTCTCCGGGGGGTTGGGATCGCCCGTCGATAAAAATCTCGCTCTTGCCAATGGGTCTTTGAGCACCCGTTTGGCCGAGTTGACAGCGGCTGTCCATTGGAGGCTCATCCGCCGTACCACCGCTGATTTTCCCGCCCAGCGATCTGGGTGTACCATCCGAGATCGCGCGCGCCAGGCGTCATCTATGACCTCATCTGAAATGCTAAAGCTGGGCTTGAGACCCAATATAACGTAGGGGTCGGCGGTGCCGGGTGGGGGCTGAAGCGCGCCACAGCCCACACAGACCGGTGCGCCGATCGTCTCGTGGCATTGCCAACAAATCACAAGCGCCTCAGAGGGTGAAGGACTCACCGCAAGAGCACGAACGGCCAGCGATTGGGTTGTTGAACTGAAAGCCGGTTTTCATCATGGTTTGCTCAAAGTCGATTTCTGTACCGTTGAGAAACAAATAGGACTTTCGATCTACTGCCAAAGTGATGGCGGGCTCACCAAACTCAAAAAGCTTGTCTTTTACTTCAGGGTTTTCAACGAAATCCATAAAGTAAGACAGGCCAGAACAGCCGCCACCACGCACGCCCACACGCAACACTGCATCTGGGGTTTGGCGTTTACGACACAGCACCCGGACGCGGGAAACAGCAGCTTCGGTCATCGTGACGGCCATGGCGCTTAGCTGCTCTGTTTTTTGTTTTGGAAGTCATGAATCGCGGCCTTGATGGCATCTTCGGCCAAGACCGAACAGTGAATCTTTACCGGGGGCAAAGAGAGCTCTTTGGCGATGTCTGAGTTGGAGATGGCCAAGGCATCTTCGATTTTCTGACCCTTCACCATGGTGGTGATGAGAGAGCTGGATGCAATCGCTGATCCGCAGCCGAAGGTCTTGAACTTGGCATCCTCGATGATGCCGTTGTCATTGATTCGGAGTTGGAGTTTCATTACATCTCCACAGGCGGGTGCGCCAACCATACCGGTGCCCACGTTGGGGTCGTTACGGTCGAGGCTGCCCATATTCCGTGGGTTTTCGAGGTGGTCGATGACTTTGTCGCTATATGCCATGATGGAGTCCCTGGTTTTAGTGGGCTGACCACTGGATTGATTTGAGATCGATACCCTCTTGGGCCATCTCGTAAAGTGGAGACATGGCACGCAGCCAGTTGACCTTTTCGACGATCAATTTCAAGGCGAAATCGATCTCTTCTTCTGTGGTGAACCGGCCGATGCCAAAGCGGATGGATGTGTGGGCAAGTTCGACGTCTACACCCATGGCCCGAAGCACATAGCTGGGCTCAAGGCTGGCGGATGTGCAGGCTGAACCCGAGGAGCAGGCGATGTCTTTGATGCCCATCATCATCGCTTCACCCTCGACATAAGCAAAGCTGACGTTGAGGTTGTTCGGTAGGCGGTGCTCTTCAGACCCATTCAAAAACAGCTCGTCCAGTTGGTCCTTAAGGCCTGCCCAAAGGCGGTCGCGAAGCATACGGACACGGTCGATACCACCATTGGTGAGGTCGGCCTTGGCCAATTCGGCGGCTTTACCAAATCCCACGATTTGATGCACGGGAAGTGTGCCTGAGCGCATGCCACGTTCGTGACCGCCGCCGTCGATGAGCGGGGAGAGACGCACCCTTGGCCGGCCGCGCCTGACCCACAAAGCACCGATGCCTTTGGGGCCGTACATTTTGTGGGCGGAGATGGATACCAGGTCCACCTTCATCTCGGTCACATCAAAAGGAATGCGTCCGAGGGCTTGCACAGCATCGCAGTGAAACAGGACTTTGCGGGCGCGGCAACGGGTGCCGATCTCTGCGATGGGTTGAATCACGCCAATTTCGTTGTTGCCGGCCATAATGCTGACCAAAACCGTGTCATCTCGGAAGGCCGCATCGAGCTCATCGAGAGAGATGAGACCCTCTGAATCGACGCCCAAATAGGTGACCTCCCAACCTTCGGCTTCAAGTGCGTGGCAAGAGTCCAAGACCGCCTTGTGTTCGGTGGTCGCTGTGATGATGTGCTTGCCTTTGTTTTCGTAAAACTTGGCCACGCCTTTGATGGCTAAGTTGTCCGATTCGGTGGCTCCCGATGTGAACACGATCTCTTTGGCGTCGCCACCCAGCAAGTCAGCGATCTGTTCGCGACCAATCTCGATGGCTTCTCTTGCGGCCCACCCAAAAGCGTGAGACCGACTGGCAGCGTTACCAAAAGACTCTGTCAAGTATGGCCACATGGCCTTAGCGACGGCTGGGTCGCAAGGTGTGGTTGCGTGATTGTCGAGGTAGATAGGCGTCTTAACGCTCATGAGATTTTTATCCATGGGTCGCGACTGTGGCGACCATTCGGGGTGCTTCGTTGTTGATATGCTGGTCGTCGGAACACCCAGCGCATGCAGAAAGGCCTTCGGTGACCGAGCAGCTAGAGCAGGTTTTCAGGTATTCGACGCTGGACTGAAGTTCGATTTCGAGGGCTTGTAATCGGGAGATGGCGCGTCGGGTCTCTTGGATTTTTTCTTCGTAAAATTGACGAAGAGTGACCATCGCGTGTGGGCCGGTGTCTTTACTTTGAAAGTCTGCCAAGAAATCTTTGATGTCGGTGAGGGAGAAGCCCAACTCTTGGAGCCGCTCTATCCAATGAATACGGTCGAGGGCCTTGTCCGTATACATGCGAAAACCACCCGCACTGCGGGCTGCAGGCTGAAGCAAGCCAAGCTCCTCGTAAAAGTGGAGCGCCCGAACGGTTTTGTCGGTGCGCTTGGCCAACTCTCCGATTCGGAATGTGTTTTGCGTGCTCATGACTTAACTATATACCCAAACCTTACCTTTACGTAAGGGGATGATCTTGAAGAACTCGGTTTAGCCTGGATCCGCATGGGTGTCAACGGCAACTGATGATGGTGTGTTCACGGAGGCCCACAGCGTTTGGAGGCTCCACCTTTTGATCATTAAGTCGGTCCCATCGCTGTGAAAGTGCAAACTGCCGTCCTGGTCGGTTCTGAGAAGCCTGTGTTCACCCCAGGCCCTCACCACATCGGGATGTGGGTGACCGTATGTGTTGCCTTTTCCCGCCTGAACCACAGCAACCTGGGTTTTGGTCGCTGCTATTAAGGCGGCACCCGAGGAATATTTGGAGCCATGATGTGCGATGGAAACCACACTCATCTCGGGCATATTCTTAGCCAAGCGGTTTTCGGTTTCGGTGCCGATATCGCCTAAGATTAAAAAGTGATGGGCCCCATGGCGAAAGCTGAGCACCAAGCCATTGTCGTTGTCTTTTTTGGGGTCGGATGAAGAAAAAGGAAAGACATGGGTCGGGATGTTCCGCTGATGGGCCTTCAGCCACAGCGCCCGATATTGCTGCTCGTCGATATTGGGTCGTCGAGACACCCATAATGCCCCCACGTCCAATGATTCGATAACCGGTAAAAGCCCGCCGAAATGGTCGATATCAGGGTGGGTGATAAAGACCATATCGATGGTGTTCACACCGATTCTGCGTAGCCAGTGCAGCAGTCCTGGCCCGCGGCGACCGCCGTCGATCAGCCAATGGGTGCCATCAGGCCAAGCCACCAAAGCTGCAGATCCTTGGCCGATTGCGGGAAATTGCACGGTCAATCCGGATGAGGGCCATCGGGCTGGACACAAGGCCAAGAGGACCAACAAGGCCGCGCGCTTGGGCCGCCCGATTGAGAAGACGGCACCAAAAAGCAAGGCTGCGCCAAAATATCCAACTGCGATGGGAACGGTGCCCACATCGACCAATGCCAGCCAACTCAGGCACAAATCCACGGCTTCGTCGGCCACGAATAGAAACAGGTTCGATGAACGCTCTGGGCCATACACACCTAAAAGTGCCCCTGGGACGGCCAAGGCTGCGAATAGAGGGATCGCCACGAGGTTGGCCAAAGGGGCCACAGGCGACAGCTGCTGAAAAACCAGTGCGCTGATGGGCAATGTCCCAAAGCTTGCGATTATTGTGGCGGCCAGGCTTCGGACAGCCCATTTCAACAAAGTTGGGTGGTCGTGGTTTAGCCAACCGGTCGCAGGTTGCATCCATCCGATCAATGCTGCCACGGCAGAAAAAGACAGCACAAAGCCCAAAGAGATGACCATCGAAGGCTCGAAAAGGACCACTGCCAAGGCTGCGATGCCCAGGGTTTGCCACGGGGCGACCCGTCGATTGGCCAAAGAACACAAGGCGATAAACCCCACCATCCATGCTGCGCGCTGGGTGGACACCGGCCAGTAAACCAAGCTGCCGTAGCCAATCGCTGCGCCCAAACCACCGAGTGCTGGGCCTAAAACTGACCATGGGGCCATGGCGCCTGAGCACAGCACGCGGCTAAAGACCCACCCGAAAAAGGCCCCCGCCGAGGCAACCATTCCCACATGAAGTCCGCTGATGGCCAAAAGATGGATGGTCGCAGTGGACCGAAAACGGTCCATGGTCGAGGGGCTTATGCCTTGTCTTTGACCGGTCGCCAAGGCCTGGAGAACGGCCCCGTGTTTGAGCCATTGGGGAAGTGGCCGGGAACGGCTTTCAGTGGTGGCCTGGGTCCAATGTCCAACCCGAACCCGTTTGGCCTTTGCGAGGACGGCTTGGGCGTTCGATGGCCAAGCCTCAGGCAAGACCGGTCGTGGGTTTGCTTTTCGAACTTGGGCGCTCACAAGGGTATTTGGCGGTGGCGGTAGGTCTTTGAACTGAGCCCACAACCTTCCGTTTTCGGTCTCTATCAATGCGGTGTGGCCGCTTTTGGAGACAATCTGACCGATTGCTATCTTGGGGGTGAGTTCAGCTTGAGGCTGGGTTGACACCGCGATTTGGCCCAAACACAAGCCCAGGACCAGAAACGAAAGGGTGTTCAGGGTCAACCGCTTGGCGCAAATGCCGATCAAGGCGGTGGCCGTCACCCCACCCAATACGCTCACCGGTACGCTCAGCCACAAACAGCTCAGCACGCCTAAAATCGCACCGAGTGCCAACCATGCCAATGGAGCGTTCATGCAGGGGTGACACAGCAAAGACTGTGCCGACCACAAAACAGCTATTTGGCCTAAATTTGGGTGCCTAAAATCAAGACACCTGTCGGCTATTCGGTGAACACTTACTCAGGGCTGAAGGTGTAAGCCTCGGAGGTATTATATTGGGCGTCTTTGACGCGAACGCTCAACATGACACCATCGCCTTCGATGTAGTCGACCTCGGCGACCAAGGAAACTTCTTGGGTCTCTGGATTGTACACGGCCTCGATGGTGGCCGAAGCGCCCGGCTCGTCTGGGTCTGTGATGATGAACCAAGTCTCTGCTGACCCATCGATGGACACCCCGACCTTTCCGTTATGGATATCACCCTCGGCGTCGGTGACTTGAATGTCGATCAGCGCGCGCGGTGGATCCGTTTCGAAGTCCCAAGAACCGGAAACTCCGGAAATCACGGGGGCGGTGCCGTTGCCCATTCCTGTGTCTTCGTCACTGTTATTGGTGTCGCCACTGCCGTCGGGCACATCCTGCGATGTGCCGCCACCGCCCATGCCTAAGGATTTATCGCTGTAATTACAGCCAAATGTGGCCACCAAAAAGGCGAGGGTGTGAAATTTCATGGGGTCTCCTGATGGGGGACTGGGTTTCCGACAGTAAGTGCTACGGTGTATACAATGCCCAGCCCGAGGGCTTTGTGCAAGATGAGGTGGTGAATGAATCGGACTGTGGTTGCTATTTTGTTTCCACTTTTGGCGGTGGCCAGCGGTACCATTGGTG
>DBIS01000298.1 GCA_002296975.1 Deltaproteobacteria bacterium UBA796
TGATGCCGACGCCGATGCGGATGCGGACATCGAACAGCCCTATCACCTGAAGGTGACGCCAGAGGTGCTCAATTTTGGCCTCATCAGCACCGACGTCACCGTGCAAGACCTGCTTCATATTGAAAATATTGGCACCGAGGCTGTTCACCTCAATGGCATGGGCATCTCTGACTCCACTATATTTGACATCAGCCCAGACTTTGCGATGCCAGTCACCCTCAGTCCAGGCATGGAGCGGACCATCCGGGTGGAGTTTAGCCCCAACACCGATGTGGAATATGTGGGAGAGATCACCTTCATCACCGAGGAGCTTCTCACCGAGGACATTGATGTGGTGGTGCGTGGTCGCGGCGACGAGGCACCTTGCGATATCTGTTCACCGATTATCGATGTGTCGCCACGGGTGCTCAATCTTGATGCCTTCCTGTCTTGTTCTGAGTCGGGGACGGTGAGCGTCAGCAACAATGGGGACCGGCCGCTGCGTGTGAACTCGGTCAGTATCACCAACGATAGTATTTTGGCCTGTGGAAATTTCAGTCGAACTTGGGGGGGGCCAACCACATTGGCACCCGGTGGGTCGCTCTCAATCACGGTGACCTATCGGGCCACGTCGGAGTGCTTTGAGTACATCGACCTAGATGCATCCTGGAACACGATGCACATTGGCAGCAACGACCCCACCGATCCCGACTTTGTGGTCAACTTGAGCGGCTTGGCGACCTGTTTGTTTTAGGGTTGGTTATGGGGCGTTTACCCGGAGGCCCAGATGCTGCTTATTTGTACAAAGACCTGAAGTGCTTGTCGTAAGGCGGTCGCCTTGCTCAACGAAAATGGTATCGCCCATACTTATCGTGAATACACCAGAGACCCCCTAACGGCGGTCGAGTTGCGGGAGGTGCTTGCGAAACTCGGGGTGGGTCCGCGCGATGTGCTTCGCAAGCGTGACGCGGCCAAAGCCGAGCTTCGTGGTGATGAGTCCGATGATGAATTGATCAGTTTAATGGCTGACAATCCACGACTTCTTCAGCGCCCAATCGGTGTTGTCGGCGCCAAAGCGGTGGTCGGCCGTCCTGTCGAAAACCTACTCACTATTGTTTAAGGCGTAAATCATGGCGACACCGTGGCGAGACAAGATGGACATGCCCCATCCCAGCTATGGCCGGGTGGTGGATATACCCCCGAAAATGGTGGCCCAGCATGGCGAAGGGCGCCTGTTGATTAGCAGCCCTCTCGACATCCAAGCCCTGGTCAACTCGGTGCCGGTGGGTGAGCTTGTGACGGTATCGATGCTGATGGCCAAGTTGGCTCAAGATGCTGGCACCGATAAAACCTGTCCGATGACCACGGGGATTTTCTTGCGGGTGGTGTCTGAGGTGGCCGAGCTTGATCGGGCAGAGGGCTCGGCGGTAGCACCTTATTGGCGTGTGCTCAAAAACAAGGGCAAGCTCAATCCCAAGTATCCCGGTGGTGCTGTGGCTCAGGCCGAACGGCTTGCGGCAGAAGGCCATGTGCTTGGGCGAAACACCCACGGAGCGTTGGCTAAGGTTGAGGATTTTGAGGCATCTCTTTTTGATGGCTGGGCTTGAAGGGCTCAGAGGCTCATGGGCCGGCCGGTGAATGTACCGTCCAAGAGGCGTGCGCAATTATAGCCGTGATAGCTACCGCTTAGGCTCGTCTCTGTGCGTTCATCGATGGTGATAACGCCGCCGCAAGGGCAGTCGCCTTGGCATGATGTGGTCAAAGTTTCGCGGTCGTCGGAGATGGTTTGGCTGTGAATGCCGCCGCCGCAAGACAAAAACTCACAGCTGTCGTCGACGCCTTTGTACATGCCACCAAAAAAACCGTCCTCGGTGGAGCAGAGGTAAACATCGTTGATGTAGCCCTCGGGGGTGGTGAACACCCAGTTTTCTGTGATGAGGTGTTCTTCAAACTGGGCGATGCGGCCGGCCTGAGCGGGGTCGGTCGGGATGAGGCTCAGGCGGGAGAGTGCCACGGCGGCCGAAAATTGCGCGGGGGTGCCGTCTTCAGAGGCCAGCCACCAGGGTGGGTCGGCGCAGTCGCTCAGGTCGCCCGGGCTGAGGCTCAGGACCTCATCGTCAAATTTTCGTACCCCTTCAAGGGTGCAGCTGCCAAAGATGTTGAGCCATCTAAACTGAGTGTCGGTAAGGGTGAGCTCACCAGAACAGGCCGACCAGGTGCCGATGGGGCCCAAAGGTTTGGGATCGGGCAATGGGTCGCCAGAGTCCAATGGGTCGCCAGAGTCCAATGAATCGTGGGCAGGGGTCCTTTGGGTGTCGACCTCACCCACGGACTCAGTGGATTTGGAGCGACAGGCCATCAACAGGCAAGCGATGAGGAGTGGGTAGTGCATAGGGCATCTTAGCATTGGGCGGTTTTTGGCTGCGACGGGTGCGAGTGGCTGGGTGGATGTCCCTAATTATTGTTCATTGTGGAATTTAGATTGATCGGATAGTTGGCGGTCGAAATACTTCATCGAGGCTCCGTTATGAACAAAAATCTCTCACTTTTTGTGCTTCTATCCGCTTGCGGGGGCACCCCGAAGTCGTCTGTTAAGCCGCCAGTTTTTGGAGACACCGGCAGTGGGGTCGAAACACTCCCCGAAGTTTGGGGTTTGGCGACCTTAGAAGATCACGATCCAGACCCAACGGTGGTCGAGCTTCATTTTGATGCTGCTAGCGCTGAAATACAGTGGTTGGAGGATGGCAGTGCCAGTGCTTTCACCTATGCGGGCACGATTCCTGGGCCGCTGATTCAGGCCCGGGTGGGGGATACGATTCGCGCGGTGTTTACGAACAACCTACCGGAGGGTGAGGCCACGACCATTCACTGGCATGGTTTGCGAATCGCCAACGATATGGACGGCGTGCCAGCGGTTCAATCTCCGGTTCAGCCAGGCGAGACGTTCACCTATGAGTTCGTTGTGCCCGACTCTGGATCGTATTGGTATCACCCGCATGTGCGCACCAATGTGCAGCTTGAGCGCGGGCTGTATGGGGCGATTGTTATTCATGAAGAGATTGACTACGCTCTCGATAAAGACCGCTACTTTGTGATCGACGATGTCCGGGTAGACGATGATGGGGATTTCGCAGCAGTAGAGAATCTCCAAGGTCCAGATGGTGTCCACGGGCGTCACGGCAATATGTTGCTGATAAACGGCGAGGCAGAGCCGCTCTCTGACACTGTTCGACCCTCGGGTGTTGAGCGGTGGCGGATTGTGAACACAGCCAATGCCCGCACCATGTGGGTGACCGTGAAGGGAGCAGATTGGCGGGTCATCGCGGTTGACGGCCCATTGCTTCCACAGCCGTATACGGCGGATTATTTGCGTGTTCCTGTGGGCCGGCGCTTTGATTTGGAGGTGATTGCTCACGGGGATGCAGACGAGGTCAGCCTCGAGATAATGTTGCCTGGTGAGAGCGCGTGGAAC
>DBIS01000297.1 GCA_002296975.1 Deltaproteobacteria bacterium UBA796
GTCGTCCTCAACCACCAAAATACACCCGCCGCTATTGATTTTTACCGGTGGTCGTTCAGGAACGTTGAGCGGCGGCATTTTGGCTGGAATATGAACTTCGACGCAGGTACCGGCGCCTTCGGCCGAGTCGATGAAAACACTCCCGCCCAAAGCAGTCGCAACCCCGTACACGATGGATAAGCCAAGCCCCGACGCTCCCTCGTCTTTTCGGGTCGTGAAAAAGGGCTCAAACACACGGGTTCGGACACTGAACCCCATGCCTTCACCATCGTCTTGAACCCACAGGACCACCATTCCCAATCCATCTTTTCCCTGGCTGCGCAACTCCACGCCCACATCAATCCGTCCCGATGGCCCAATCGCATTGCGTCCATTCGCCACCAAGTTGACAATGATCCGTTCGAGGTCGATGGGGTCACCCTCTACCCACATCGCCTGGTCCGTATCGTGAAGCTCTATGTGAATGCTCTCCTCGATAGACCGGCGAAGAATCGGTAGCAGATCAGACAACAGCCTAGGTAAATCCAGCACCTCAGCGACCCGAGGGGCGGTGCGCGTGAAAGTCATCAGCTTCGCAGTCAGGGTTGCGGCCCGTTCTCCTGCTTTTCGAATTCGGCGCAGGTGGCCCAAAATCGGGTCGGAAGGTTCAGCCCGCTGCTCAAGCAACTCAGCGCCGCCCAAAATGGTGGTCAGCAGGTTGTTGAAGTCGTGTGCGATACCTGCGGATAGACGGTTCAGCGAGTCCATCTTTTGAGCTTGAATTAGGCGCCCTTCTGACTCATAGCGCAACATCGCAGCGTCGAGAAGATTGACGGACATCTGAACTGGCCATCGCATCTCACCTAGGTCCATGCCGGCCGATGCGCCGAGGATAAACACCGTCAACGGGGAGTTGGAACCTCTGGCGGCCAAGGTCAACGCTGGGGTGGCGATGTTCAATTCCAGACCCAACTGAGCGCGTTCGGGACCATCCAAGGACCGAAAGCTACCCGCAGCAACCATGGTATCGAATACATTTTCAAAGACCAGGCTCGGCTGCTCTACCGATCCCAGCCCGGCTGCTGCGTGGACTCGGCCCCCTCGTCCCACCACCAGCACCACCGTGGCCTCGAGTGCATCTCGGAGCCCAATCGCGACCTCCGCGCTGAAAGCCGGAGGCTCTCGCTGCCCCACCAAGTTGCGCGCCATCATGCCCAGCCGCTCGGCTCGGATAGCCCGCCGGCCCTCCACCACCCGCACCGAGCGCAGTTTTTTGAGTGCTTTATCGGCATTGTGCGCACTGACTTCAGCAGCGAGCACCGCACCATTCATCGAGTTGACACCCAGATAAACAATGCCAAAAGCCTCGAGAACCACACACACCAAATACAGCCATTCATACTGTTCGGTCACATCGATCAACGGTGGCGGGGTCAGGCCTGCGTCGATCAGCCATGCCAAACCGGCGAGGCTAATCACATACATCGACGCCCACTGCAGGCCGCGACGCCCACCGAGTAAAAACCCGGAGGTAATGAGCAAATTGACCACAGTGATGAACGCAGCATCCGGCAAACGGCCCGCGGTTAACACCAAGCCGATCATGCCCACCCAGGTGCCACCCAACAAAAACCACGAAGCGCCAAGGACGCGGCCCTTTAAGGCCAACGACCAAGCGAAGCAGTAAATCAGCACAAAGCAAATCGTGCCAACCAAGGAAGCGGCCAAACCTTGGTGGTTGTCAAAAAATGGCACAACCACCATAAACACTGCTGTCGACCCCAGGTTGACCTGGGCGACCCTAACAACCAAGTCTTGGTTGGGCAGGGGTGCTGGAACAGGCTGGGCAGTCATCGGCCCAGACTATTACATGTTGTCGTCGGCCGCCTCTATGTCTTCACAATCCAGGTACTCATCGGCCACCCCATCGCAGTCGTTATCGATGTGGTCGCAACGCTCGATTGAGTCTGGGTAAACCACTGGATTTTCGTCGTTGCAGTCGCCTTCTGAGGCATAAAAGCCATCGCCGTCTGCATCTCGAAAGAGGTCGTCTGGACCCTCATGAGAATCACAAGCGTGGACGGAGAGCGATGAGCTTTCATAGAGCTCACAAGATGTGTCGTTGGTCCAAACCTGGACAACTTTCTGTGGTGCGGATGGGGTCCACCAACTCAAATCGATGCAATCCCAGGCCTGAATATACTCTTGAGCAATATCGTCGTCATCGCTTTGGTCTCCGGCCCGCCCAAGCGCATCGCTCTCGTCAAGGTTGAACACGATCTCCCAGTCTGGAGCGCGAGCGGTGGGCACACGGTTGATATCGGCATCCTCACCGGCGCAACTGGTGCCATTGATGCCTTCGTCGCCACAAGCAGACAACAGCACAACACCAAACAAAGCACACACGGTTTGTGGTCGAATCGTCATCCTCTCTCCTCCGTTTGAAGGCCAACAAAGAGATTGCTGCTACAAAGTTCGCCTCTGATGTTCGCGCTGATCGAATCACCGGTGGAAAATGAAAATTTCACCTCTGCCTTGATTTCGTCCAGACTGAATTTCTGGATATTCAACACCCCAGCGCGCGTCTCGTACTCATGGACAACACCGTTGTCGGTGACCGCTACATAGGTATCGACCACATACTTTCCAGGGACGTCCGCATCGACGTTCGTCCAGGTACTGAGCACCCAAAAATCTGCTCTGGCTGGGGGGTCTGCCGAGCGGACGGCATCGCACAAATAGGGCAAATCCGACATCACCATCATGGTGTGTCCGCTCTCATTGGTACCGAAGATCACTGACTTTGGCTCGCCGAGCGTATGACCATCGATCGCATCAAGGCTGGAGTCACACCCCGAAAAAAGGGCCGCGAAAGCTATCAAGCCGAGGACTTTTGAGTACATATGACGGTCTCCATGCGAAGTTCACATCTTGACCGTACCAATTAGTACTGCCCTTGACAAGGCAAGGGCAGTACTTTTAATTTACATTAGCTTTTTGGTGGAACTACTTACCACTATGAGTGTTCTCTTCAGATGATGCCTGAGCGAATATCACGCTAGACTGGTCTGCGATGGCTACATCAATACCACTTGCATCTGACAAATCGATGGTTGGCTCTACCTGAATCTCATCGACCACACTGGGTTCCCATCGCTCGCCAAGAAATGCGAGAACATGGCGCATGACCACCACTGGGTGAGCCACCAGGTCTTCATAGCGAATCTCCAGGTAACGGTCAGGAAACCGCGCTCCCTGCTTTCGGATCGCGTCCACAACATGTACCCAATATTCGGCACCCGCCTCAGGGTTTTGGCAGCACCAGACTTTTTCGCCTGTGGCTGGGTCCATCCATTCGCGCTGCAAGAGGCTGGCGACCACATCTCTGCCGTCGCGCACCACGTGAATAAACCTGGCTTGAGGATAAATCCGGGCCATCGTCTCGAGGTGCAGCAAAGTATGGGGAGTGGTTTCGACGCTTCGAAGCGTTTTGGACGGCGATGCGCCATCTAAGAGTCCTTGAATGAAACCCCTCACGGCCTGGTCGAGCTGCTTTTCGCCGATTCCTGCAACTTCGAGGTCTTCAGACATGCCATCCCACCACTCGTTCCGTAAGGAGCACAAAATGGGGATGAGTTTAGTCTCTTCGCCAGCCTCCATACCACTGTGGGCATCGAGCATACCTTGAAGAGTTCGGACCCCAGAGTCCCAGGCGCCACCGACAAATATCGGGGCACGCAACGCTGCCGGCACAGACTCGGCGCCGAGGGCACTGAGTGTCCGGCGAACCACATCACCAATACCGGGGGCCACCTGTTCGGCCCGAGGCTCAAGCAGTGCTTCGACCACATCATTCCAACCGGCAGACACGCAGTGGGTAACCAGGCGAACTGTCTTCGGGCCATCTACAGGTGCAGGGGTGGCGATCGAGGGCAGGGGCTGTCGAGACACCAATGCACCGAGGGCTCCCCACGGTCCCGGGCCAGAGATGGGATGACCACCGTATAGGCCAGCCATGGACAATAAT
>DBIS01000152.1 GCA_002296975.1 Deltaproteobacteria bacterium UBA796
CGATGACGTTTGGCCGCGAAGCGATGGCTGCTGCTTGCACATTTTGAACCACCTGCTCTGGGCGCTTTGCTCCAACGATGGCTGCGGTCACCCCAGGTTGAGCCACCACCCAGGCGATGGCAATGGCCGCTGTGGGGACGCCGATACGTTGGGCCACTTGGTCCAAGTCTGCGACCAGCCGCTTGGCGTGGTGAAAGCGTGGGCCTTGAAACCGCTCGTCCCATGACCGCATATCTGAGTCTGGAAATTGTGGCATGACCTTGAATTTTCCACTGAGTAAACCACGACAAAGAGGCTCATAAGCCAACACGCCAACGGGGTTTTTACCGCTGACGGCTTTGAACAGGCCAGTCTCAAACTCTCGCCGAAGGAGGGAGTATGGGGTTTGGGTGCTCACCAGTTTGGGGTGGCTCGCGGTGCTGCTTACTGCAGCAGCATCGTAGTTGCACAAGCCGAAATAGCGGATTTTTCCGGCGGTACAGAGGGCGTCAAGGGTGGCGATGGTGTCGTCGAGCTGGCTGCCGTGGTCGCATGGCCAATGAACTTGAAGCAAGTCGATGGTCTCGAGACCAAGCCGTTCAAGGCTGGAGTTTGTATCTTCGATGATCCAATCGGGGTGGAGGTCGCTCGAGGCGTGTTCGCCCTCGCCCCCAAGGCGCACCCCAACTTTTGTAGCGATGACCAGATCATGCTTTTTGGGGCCCAATGCTTTGACTAAAACGGAGTCGGCGTGACCCTCCCCATAAAGCGGGGCTGTGTCGAACCAGTTGATGCCGCCCTCAATCGCTGCATGTATGGCAGCGGTTGACACATCGTCAGTGACATCATCGCCCCAGTATTGCTTACCGATGGCCCAACAGCCAAAGCCAACCACCGAAAGATCGAGTGTCGATCCGGGTAGGCGGCGTGTTCTCATCCCAGGTCGATTTCCAGCCCTTCGGCAGCAATGAGCATGGGTGGGTCATTTGAGCGGCGCTGGGCCTGAAGTTTGGCACCAATGCGGTCGAGTTGGTCGTCGGTTCGGCTGGGGTCGTGATGAGTGAAGACTACCTTTTTAGCCTTTGCACGTCGTGCCATTGCGAGGGCCGATGAGAATGTGCCATGACCCCATCCGCGCTTTTGTAAAAGCTCTGGCTCGGTGTATTGGGCGTCGATGATGAAGAGGTCGACCTCGTTTGCGACCTCGCAGATGCGTCCGACCTTATCTTGGATGAGCTGGTCGTATTCCCCATAAAAGGTGTCGTCAGAATCATAAATATTATGAGGCGGTTCGTGGTCTCCGGAAAAGAAGACCGATTTGCCATTGCAGTCCACCCGATACCCATAGGTCAAGACCGGGTGGTTCATCATCACATTGGTGATGACTGCATCCTCGAACTCGATTCGCGCTCCCTCGTGGAGGGTGTGGTAGTGCAGCTTGGCTTTGAGCTCAAGGGCGCGAATGGGGAAGTAGCAGTACTCCATCTGCTGAGCCAAAATAGACTCGAGGTCTTTTTGGTAGACCGGGTCGAAGGCGCCGTAAAAGTGGACCTCTCTATCGGCCGAAAACAGTGGGACAAAAAAGGGCAGGCCTTGGATATGGTCCCAGTGTGTGTGGGAGATACACACCGCGCACTTCTTTTGTTCAGCGGCCAGGAGCTTGAGGCCAAGGGGGCGAATCCCGGTGCCAGCGTCAAAGATAATGGTGTGCCCAGCGTCTGTTGTGAGTTCGATGCAGGTGGTGTTTCCACCATAGCGAACCGTGCTGGGGCCGGGTGAGGCGATCGATCCCCGGACACCCCAAAAGCGGACTTTCACAGGGAACCTCCGCCCACAGAGAGAAGGCTGGTCGCTTGTTTGAGGTCAGTCTGAAGGCCGACCATGCTCTCTATGATTGAGTCGAAATCATTACCAAAGGTGCGGAAAACCCAGGGTGGAAGTATGTTTTCATCGAATGCAGTGGGTGCGTTGACCGGCTGGCTTATCCTTGCAGCCAGAAGATTTCCGACAAAAAGGCAGCTTCGTAGTGGGTTTCCAGAGGCCCGTATGCCAGGTGTGTGGTGCATGCGAATGGCGGCGACCAAGGGTTCGGGAAAGGACCATTTTTCGCAAAGCACAGCGCCCAGTTCGGCATGGTCACTACCAAGGATTCGGCGCTCGATCTCGTGCAAGGGCTGGCCGGAGTTTTTGGCCTCGTTGAGGGTCTCTTGAAAGGCCTTGGGCTTAAATTGGGCGAAGACAACCTGGCCAATATCGTGAAGTAGTCCGGCAACAAAATAGTTGGCGGCCTCGGCTTCGGGGACGGACATTTTGTGGGCCAAAGAGCGGGCGAGTACTGCGGATGTCAAGGAATGAAGCAGATAGTCGTCCATGTCAAAGCCAGCTTCATTGTTCCGGGGCAACGACCCGATGGCTGCAATGGCAAGGGCCACGTGCTTGACGGTGTTGAGGCCCAAGTAGACGACTGCGTGGTTGATGGAGACAATCGGGCGAGACAGGCCAAAATATGCTGAGTTGGCCACCTTCAGGATTTTGATGGTCAGCACTGGGTCGTGATCGATGACCTTTACCAACTGTTTAGGCGAGGAGTTGATGTCCGAGGTCAAGGCGATCACACGCTGCACGCTGGCTGGAAAGGCCGGCATACGGTCGCAAAGTTCGAGAAGCTCGGAGGAAACAGCCATGGGTGCTTGGTTAACCGGTTGGCAATAGGTTGGAGTCTAGTGGTCGCGGAAGGAGCGGGGGAGCCACGGGTCGGAGGCCAATCGTACGGATACCAACAGTTGAATAACGGCCCACGAGAAATCAGCGCCCCCGTGTAAGGCGTGCCGCGCGCTCTTTGGAAAGCGGTGATGGGAGTTGTGGTAACCCTCGCCGTTGGTGAACCAGGCGACCCACCACACATCCCGAGAAGCCTCCTTGGTGTCATACCGCGCCACGCCAAAGCGCTCCCAATGGCAGATGGAGTTGATCGCCCAGCTTGCGTTGGTCAGAGTTCGATGGGAAAGCCACAATGCAGCGATTCCTGGCCAAGAGAACAGGGTGTACACGCCCCAAACCTGAAGCGCGAACAAGGCTGGCATGACCAAGGGCGTGTCCAAAAAACGCATAAGGCGCTCGCCCATCAGGTCTGTGGTGATCTGGCGCCAGGTCGGAGGGTTTTGGCCAATGATGCGCATTAGGTCGTGTTTGAGAATCATCGCTTGCTGGCCAAAGCCGCTGAGGGCGAACAAAATACACGGAAGCGGATGGCTTGTGCCGATTATCCAGCCCGTGTGTCCTCGCCAAAATCCATCGATATTGGGTGAGTGTGGGTCGTCTTCTGTGTCCGAGCGTGCGTGGTGATACCGATGCAGGCCGACCCAAAATACCGGTGACCCAGAGTGTGCAGCGCCCAAAAGGGTGAGTAGCCACCGAAGTGGAGGGCTTGCTTTGAAGGCCCGGTGGGTGAGCAGCCGGTGAAAGCCGACGGTGTTGCCCAAGCCAAGTAGGGTCGTGCAGAAAAGCCAAAGGGCGCTGGATTCTAGAGTGCTCATTGACGGCTTTTGTAACCGGACTTGGCTTGTGATGGATTATGCTTTGACCATGTCGACGCATATACAGGATTTGATAGGGTTTCGAATAAGCCGTCGCAGTGTCTTGAGGGGGGCAGCGGCCACGCTTGTTGGGACCAGGCCTTTTGGTGGGTCAGCCGCGGCAAAGGCTGTTGATGGTTTTGAGGAGCTTCGCCAAGGCCAAGACGACCAGGTGCATTGGCCTTATGGCACCCACAGCATGGACCTCGTGGTGTCGTGGGGTGACCCGTTGTGGTCAGATGTCCCACGGTGGGAGGGCGGTCAGACCACTGCCGCTGCACAGGCCCGGCAATTCGGCGATTGCAATGATTTTATTGCCTTTTCGCCCTTGCCGCGGGGGTCTGGAGGGAGCGTTCATGGCTTGTTGACCGTGAATCATGAGTTCACCCAAGCCGCCACGATGTTTGTTGGCCATGATGATCCAAAAGCGCCAGAGCGGGTGGCTGCAGAGATGAATGGCCATGGGATGAGTGTGGTGGAGGTCAAGCTGAGCAGCGCGGGTTGGGCCATCGTGAAAGATGGGAAGTTTAACCGTCGCATTACCCTTCACACGCCCATGAGTTTGACAGGCCCGGTTGCCGGCCACGAGCGGGTAAAGACTGAGGCCGACCCAACCGGGCGTACGGTTGCTGGAACCCTTGCCAATTGTGGGGGCGGGACCACACCATGGGGGACGGTTTTGTCTGGAGAGGAGAATGTCAATTTTTATTGGAACGGCAGCGTTGATGGTGAGGGCCTAAGGCAGGCCGGTCACAGGGCCATGGGTATCGGTGAGCATCAGTATTGGCATTTTTCGGTGGTCGACCCACGCTTTGACCTGGCCTTGTCGCCCACTGAGCCAAATCGGTTTGGGTGGGTGGTAGAAATCGACCCATACCGGCCAGAGTCTGTGCCCAAAAAACGGACGGCGCTGGGACGTTTCTTTCATGAAGGTGCCGAGCTTGTGGTCGATATAAGTGGCCATGTGGTTGTTTATATGGGCGACGATTCTCCTGATGAGCACCTGTACCGCTTTGTCAGTAAAGGGCGTTTTGTGGCTGGTGAGTCCGCCGCGAATGAGGCGCTGTTGGCTGAGGGGGTATTGTCGGTGGCTGTATTTAGTGACCAGGGACTTCGCTGGGCGCCTTTGAAGCACGAAGGTGTGCTCGCCGAGCATTTTGAGTCGTTGGCGGACATTCTGATCGACACCCGGATTGCGGCGAAGTTGGTGGGGGCCACGGCGATGGACCGTCCAGAGCGGGTGGCGGCACATCCGACCAATGGAAAGATCTACGTGATGCTGACTCAAAACCCAGACCGCAAGAAGTCAGGCCCTGGAAATCCAAGGGAAAATAATCTGTGGGGCCAAATCTTAGAGATTAGCCCGGGGGTTGGCGGCCATACCCAAGAGACGATGGCCTGGACTGTCATGTTGGAGGGTGGGCCTCGGGGTGTCGCGACCACAGCGCCTGCACCCCCATCGACGTCCAAAGATGGCCTTTTGGCGTGTCCAGACAACGCTATTTTTGATTCATCGGGCCGATTGTGGGTGTGTACGGATGGTAATGAACGGCTCAACAGCGACGGGCCTAAATCGGCGGACGCCCTCTATGTGGTGGATACCGAAGGCCCCATGCGTGGTCGGTCCAGATTATTTTTGAGGGCTTGTGCGGGGGCTGAGCTGACGGGACCCTGCTTTACACCCGATGGTCAGACCTTGTTCGTCTCCGTGCAGCATCCCGGATATATGGGCCCATATGAGTACTCGGGGGTATGGCCTCAAGGCGAAGGAACGGGGCCACCGCGGTCGACTGTTGTGGCCTTGAGGCGGAAAGCTGGCGGACCGATACTTTAAGCAAATGCACGTTTTGGGAGCATCCTCTTGAGTACAGTAAAATTCGAACACAAAGATTTTGATGTGTTGACTGTGTTGGGCACTGGGGGCTCGGCGACGGTTTACAAGTGCCGTGATCGGGCCACGGGTGCCCTGCGCGCTGTAAAGGTGCTCGATGCGAGCTTGGCCCACAAAACTGAGGTTTTGTTGCGTTTTGAGAAAGAAGCAGAGGCGATGGCGAAGTTGTCTCATGCCCATATTGTGCCTTTACACAGCGTAAGCATGGAGGGCGAGCATCGTTTTATCGTGATGGACTTTATCGATGGAGAGAGCTTGCTCGGAAGGATGGAGCGGGGGCCGCTTGTTGGTGTCGAGGCGGTCCGCATTATGATTCCAGTGCTCGATGCGCTGGTGGCTGCTCATAATAAGGGTTTGGTCCATCGCGATGTGAAGCCCCACAATATTTTAATCTCTCGGGCAGAGCATGTGTTTGTGACAGATTTTGGAATCGCACGGTTTGTCGGAGACACGGATATGTCCATCACACGGACCGGGGTGATGATGGGCACGTGGGCCTATATGGCGCCTGAGCAGCGTGCAGATGCCAAGGGTGTCGACCACTTAGCCGACATTTATTCAGCGGGTGCCACCCTGTTTGCGGCGGTGACTGGGAACACACCTAAGGATTTATTCGCAGCGGAGCTCGACCCGACCATCTACAAAGGTGTGCCCCCAAAAATCGAGGCAGTGATCCGGCGGGCTTGCGCATATTGGACATCAGATCGCTACGCGACGGCCCAAGCGATGCTCGATGACCTCCAGGTAACATTGACAGCATTACGGTCGGATGTTGGCAAGGTGAAGGACCATGCACGGGTGGTCTTTAGGACTGACCCGGGCAGCCCCTCTCCCGGACGGCCGCCACCACCTGTGCCTGCGGCCAAGGAAAAAAAGGAAGAGCTTAAGCCAAAACCAGCACCCAAAGCGCCAGTGAAGGCTGACGGTATCGACCTGTCGGAAAAAGATGTGTTGATTGCTGCGGGCTTAGGGCTTGTGGCTTTGGTGGCGATTTTTGGTTGGATGTACACCAAAATGCAGCCCGACCCCATCGTTGCAGCGGTGGTTGTCGAGGCGCCAATCGATCGGCAGGCCCGGAAAGGGCGGATCGGTGCGGATGAAATGGACAAGGTGGTGCCGATGTCGTCGGCGATCCTTCATGAGGTGCCAGCAGCGGTGGTGCTTGAGGAGGATTTTCGCTTGGTGCTCAGTATTCCAGGTGATGTGATGTACGACCAGGTTGTATGTTGGTTTCGCCCACGGACGAGTGGGGAGTGGTCCAAAACCAAGCTGAGAAAAGTTGGGGATCATTACGAGGGGTCGATCCTGGTGTCCCGGCTATTTGTAGGTGGCCTAGAATACTGGATCGAGGCCAAGCCATACACCCGTGGGCTTCCAGTCTTGTCTTCAGCAAACCCAAGGCGTCCACACCGTGTGACTGTAATTAGGAACTAAGTTGCTCAAGCTCTGAGTCGGATTAGCAGGGGCGTGCCGAAAGGCAGACATAAGAAATGAGGGGGCGTGGCGGAATCGGTAGACGCGCTCGATTCAAAATCGAGTGGCCAATGGCCTTGTGGGTTCGATTCCCACCGCCCCTATTTCTAAGATATTTTCCCCAAAAGGGTGGGGGTTGAACGCGCAGTGCTGGCTAACGGCCATGGATGGGTGAACACAGCCAACCGTCCAAAAGAAGGCGGCTGAAAGGCTGACCTCGCCAAGCCCGGCCCCCGAGCATGCCTCCTGTTTAGGCCGGCGAAAACAAGCTCCACAAAAGCAAGAGGCGCGCCACCCCACAAAGGTTAGATACCTCGCCACCCGAGGATGACATGGCGCTCATTGATTTGCTCTCAAAAACCTTCGATTCCCAAGCCGCGGCGGATAAATACTACCCACAATGGGAGGCGGATGGCCTGTTTACCCCCGACCCAGACGCCCCTGGCGAGCCCTATTGCATCGTGATTCCGCCACCGAACGTCACAGGCTCCCTACATATGGGTCACGCCCTTGACAACACCCTCCAGGATGTCTTGATTCGCTACAAGCGCATGGATGGCTTCAACACGTTGTGGGTGCCCGGTACAGACCACGCTGGCATCGCCACCCAATGGATCGTTGAACGCCAACTCCGCGAGCAAGGCATTGAGCGCCAAGACCTTGGCCGTGAGAAATTTCTCGAAAAGGTATGGGCCTGGAAAGCTAAATCTGGCGGTGTCATCACAGGCCAACTCCGAAAGCTTGGGGTTTCCTGCGATTGGAGTCGCGAGCGGTTCACCATGGACGAGGGTCTCAGTCGCGCAGTCAGAGAGGTCTTCGTTCGGTACTATGAAGACGGGCTGATTTACCGCGCAGAGCGAATGATAAATTGGGACCCGATCGGCATGACGGCGCTCTCCAACCTCGAGGTGGAGAACGAGGAGAATCATCAAACTGAAATCTGGAGTTTTGCTTATCCGCTGGTCAAGCCTGCACGCCAAGCAGATGGGAGTATTATCACCGAGATTGTGGTCGCCACCACACGCCCCGAGACCATGCTCGGCGACACCGCTGTTGCCGTACACCCCGACGACCCACGCTACCAGTCGCTCATCGGCACCAAGGTGAAGCACCCGTTTTTGGACCGGGAGATACCAATCGTCGGTGACGCGATTTTGGTCGACCCAGCGTTTGGAAGTGGTGCTGTCAAAATCACCCCGGCCCATGACTTTAATGACTTCGACGTCGGCCAGCGCCATCAACTGCCCAGCATCACCATCATGAATCCCGATGGAACCATCAACGCCGAGGGCGGGCCTTTCGAGGGGCTCGATCGCTTTGATGCACGAAAGGCAGTCAAAGTTAAACTCGCAGCGCTCGGGCTCGAGCGGGGCTCAAAGCCACACACCATGGCCTTGCCACGTTCCCAACGCTCAGGGGCGCCAGTCGAGCCCATGATCTCCACCCAATGGTTCGTAAAGATGGAGCCTCTGGCCGCTCCATCCATCAAGGCCATCGAGGACGGCGACACCCGCTTTGTGCCCAAACAGTGGGAAAACACCTACTTTTCATGGATGCGTGATGTCCGGGATTGGTGCATCAGCCGCCAGCTGTGGTGGGGGCACCAAATCCCAGCTTGGTATTGTGCTGATTGTGATCACATCACCGTTTCTCGGGAAGACCCCCAGGCCTGCGGCGGTTGTGCTTCGACGAATATCCACCAAGACGAGGACGTTCTCGATACCTGGTTTTCATCGGCACTTTGGCCGCTTTCCACATTGGGTTGGCCGGACAAAACCAAGGACCTCGACCGGTATTACCCAACCTCGGTCCTGGTCACAGGCTTTGATATCATCTTCTTTTGGGTGGCCCGAATGATGTTCTCTGGCCTCAAGCTCATGGACAAAGTTCCATTTTCAGACATCTATATTCACGCGCTTGTTCGCGATGAAAATGGCCTCAAGATGTCCAAAACAAAGGGGAATGTCGTCGACCCGCTCGTGGTCATCGATGAGATTGGGTCGGATGCGCTGCGCATGACCCTCGTGGCCATGGAAACCCAAGGCCGGGACATCCTATGGAATAGCGCGCGTGCCAATGGCTACGTCAAGTTTCAAAACAAGCTTTGGCAGGCATATCGCTTCGCAATGATGCATTTCGAGGAGTACGACCCCGAGGCGCCCCGCACCCTCAGCCCCTACGACCACTGGATCCTGGCCCGTACCGGAGAGGCTGTTCGGCGGGTTCGCGAGGCCCTTGATAACTACCGGTTCAGTGAAGCTGCCCTGGAGGTTTACGCCTTCACATGGGATGAATTGTGTGACTGGTATCTGGAGTTTTCCAAGGGAACCTTGTACAGCGACGAGGCACCTGAAGCCGCGAAACAAGGTGCGCGCCATACGTTGTGGCAGGGGTTTCACGCACTTTCACGGCTGGTTCACCCAATCATGCCATTTTTATCCGAGGAGATTTGGCAGCACTTGCCGAACACCAACGGCTCGATCATGGTTGCGGCATACCCGAAGGTTAAGGACTTCCCAAGTGACCCTGAGGCGTTGGCGCAGGTCGGTACCACCCAGAGTATCATCACTGCTATTCGTCGAATT
>DBIS01000027.1 GCA_002296975.1 Deltaproteobacteria bacterium UBA796
CAACGGCTGTCAGGCTTTCTATTTACCCAATTGTAACATGGGTTGGCTGTAAATTTGCTGTGGGGTCTATACAGGGTTGGCCTGTGTCCAGCCGCCCAATTTGTGCTCTATACAGCGGGCTGCAGCGATGGTTAAGTGGTCCATGCCGCGGGCGCCGACCACCTGCACACCCAGGGGTAGGCCACCTTTGGAAAAGCCAACCGGCACTTGAGTGACTGGAAACTCCAAAACATTAAAGATGGCGGTGTAGGCCGGTGCGAAGGGTGTGCGAAAGGCATCCCAGTGTGCTGGTGCAGGCCGGTTGTAGGGCGGATGAAGGAGCACGCCATTGTCCCCGAGGGCATCTTCGATTTCTTTTTGAAGATCTTGGCCTTGCTGGATGAAGCCCTTGTTCATCCATGACAGCTTGGATGCCAGCCCATCTGCTGTGCACATCATGATGGCTGCGAGTGTGTGGCGACCGCGTCCAGTCAGAAGGCGAGCCAATTCGACGGTCGGTTTGAGTCGGCCCTTTTCGCCCAAAATCTCTGGGTAGGGCGTGGTGGTCGCGGCGGAGAGCATGGCGCTCCAAATTTCGAACCCCTTTTTGATTTTGGCAAACTTGCGGTGGACGACTGTGGCGCCTTGGTCTTGCAGGGCCGCCGCCGCATCATGAACTGCTGAACCAAGCTCGGGCGTCACTTTGGTGCGGAGGTTCCAGTCCAAGGGGAACACGTTGAGTTTTGATAAATCCACTGAATCTGGGTCACCCAGACGGTAGGGGAGCATGGATTCATCTTCGACATCGTTACCGGCAATGATTTTAAGGATTGTCCAGGCGTCGTCCACGGTTCGGGTCAATGGGCCAATACACAGAAAACGCCCGCCATCGACGCTGAGGACGCCTTTGGGGTAATGACCGGTATTCGGCACCAGCCCACCGCTTGGCTTGTGGCCAACAGTGCCACAAAAGGCCGCCGGAATTCGAATGCTTCCGCCCACATCAGAGCCGACACCAAAGGCGCTCGCACCTGTGGCCACCATCACGCCCTCGCCGCCCGATGATCCGCCTGAAGTCCTTTTGGTATTCCAAGGGTTCTTGGTTCGTCCATGGATTGCATTGTAGGTTTCGAGCCACAAGCCGCCCTCTGGAATGTTTGTGGTCCCCATGATGATGGCTCCCGCCGCCTTAATGCGGCTGACCACCGTGGCATCTTGCTCGGCGAGCACATCGGCCCGCCATAGGACGCCGCCAGTTTGAGGTTGACCGGTCACACCAATGAATTCCTTCACTGTGCATGGGATGCCCAACAGGGGTTGGTCTGTACCGGCCCCGCCTTTAAGGCTGATGTCTGCGGCTTTTGCTTCGGCGCGAGCCGTCTCGAATCGGTCGGCAATGAAGCCGTTGACCAAGGGGTTGACCGCCTCGATTCGGCTGATGTGAGCCTCAAGCAGGGATGAGGCGCTCTCTGTTTTGTTTCGCAGTGCGGTTTGTAGTTCAGCGATAGACGCGGTGTGAATGCTCATGTGGCATATTTAGCCGCCCCAGCATGACTGTGTGGGGTTTAGCCGTCAAAGACCCATGACATCTTGGCGAAAAGGGTCCACTCTCGTTCACCTTTTGTGGGGGACGGAAGGTCTTTTGTCCCTCGGTTGACCCCTGTGCGGCCTCCCAGGTAAACCGCGCGCCCCGGGGTGTGCTCCCAGGCTAAAAGTGACTCAATACTCTCCGAATCTTGAAAGCTATTATTATCATAAATCCAGCGATTCCAAAGGGTTGGTGTTGCGAAGATTTCCAGCTTTACCCTGAGTACTTCACCCTCATGGACAAGTCTGTCTCCTTGGCTAAAACGCTCCCAACCGATCGAAGGGCCAAAGCGCAGCATGGGAAAAGGCTGGAGACTGAGATCCAGATAAAGCTGTTGTTTAAAGCCAGTGCCCGGGTTTTCCAGGTCATATAAGACACCTTCGCCCGCACCTGCACGGACCCATGTTCGGAGCCACTGCGTCCATGTACCACCCCCCATGACGCTACCCGATACGGTGTCGAACCATTGGTCGGCAAAGGACTCACCTTTGACGTCGGCATCGACCATCAACAAAGCACCCCCTTTGGTCCAAAAGCCAACCCCAGGCCTATATTGATAGTCTCTCAAGGCGCCGTCTTGTTGCCAAGTCAAGGTGCCCCGGGTTGGGGTCATGAATATTCGAGGGATGGGTTTCCAGTTTGGGAAGACAAATAGCTCAGTCTCATTGCCCAGTGCGATGGCATCGGAGATCGGGACAAACCCGTTTTCAGCCCGGAAACCAGCGGAAATGTATTTGGCTTCTACCATGGTCTTGATGTGTCGCGCGCTGGCTTTTGCCCTGAGCACTGAGGCTGGCGAAAACACCTCGTCTTGATCAGCGCCACGGGTTGTTGAGCCCAGGATGGTGGCCTCGATATTGATGGCATCACCCAAGGCGTAACGACCATCGATCCCAATAAGATGATGGCTCATGTCGCTGCCGAGAATGTTTCGGTCGGACACAATGAGTCCAACCATATTGTCTTTGGCGATCGACCAACGGAGCCTGGCCACAGTTGTCATGGCCGAGCGACCCTCGAGATCGTCGGAGGTCCATCCGCCACCCTCTGACACAGAGGCTGAAGGTTGACGGTCGAGCACATGGACCACAGCCATCGCCACAGGCCCATTCTCGCTGGTGGCCCGAAGCCCGTAGAGCGGGGTCACCATGGTTCGGGTGTAAGTCAGGTCATTCATGGGGTGGGAGAACCACTCCTGACCCTCTAAAAAGAAGGGCCGCTTTTCCTCGTATCTTAGGGTGTAGCGTTGATTGACATCGATCTTCGTTTCATCCGATTCAACCTGAGAAAAGTCTGGGTTGAAGGTGGCGAGCACTTGCAGTTCAGGGGTGGGCGCGTACTTCATGGTCAAGCCCGGCGCGACCCCTGCAATCCCCAGGCGGTCATCTGTAGCACCTTGGTCGGAGTGGGTGACCGTCAGTTCAGGCTGGACACTCAGGGCCTTGTTTTTTGGCAACAGGCCAGGCCCCCCCATATGGACCGCTTGGGTGAGCACACCCTGTTTTGCAGGGTCTAGGGCCGGCCAAGTGCTCATCTCCCGTGAGGAAGCCGATCGGCGAAAGAACAGCATTTTCACCTGGTCCAGCTGTTCTGGGTGTCGGATAGATGACCATGGGATTTCGAACTCAACAGCGTATCCATCCTTGGTGATCACGGCAGTAGAGGTCCAGCGCGCATCCCAAGAGGACCATCCACCGCGCCAAGGAACCAACTCAGAGTCTTCGCCTCGGACCAATGTCCCATCAAGCTGAACGCCAAGGGGATTGGCAATGAAAAGGACCGCTCTTTCGCCTGTCCCGAGTGGGTCCAGCAGCATGCCGACTTGGTCGTCGCTGCGCCGAGAGTCACGCCGGCCTAAACCGTATCGGAGACCGCCAGCGTTGGGGTCGTTGGCCTGAAAGTGGACGTATAAGGCCTCGTCTGTGCACATCAGCAGAACACGGGTGTCTCCGACGGGAGTCAGCCCAGGCTTGGGCCGGTGGGTGATAAAACCAGTCATCTCCGTGGCCTGACTCCACGCCGCCTCATCAGCGCGCCCATCGATCACGACCTCAGCATTGACGACTTTGGGCATGTCCATGGGGATGGGGATGGGCATCGGTAGCTTCCTTGTTGTAGGCTGGGCGAAGGAGGCCTATCAATGATGGTGGTACAAGAACAGCACGCATATGCCAAAGCTGCAGAAGCCATACGGCAGCGCTTTGGTGCACCACCACGGGTGGTCATCATTTTGGGTAGCGGTGCGGGCGGTCTTCGTGATGCCTTGACCGACAAGCAAACCGAGACCTATGAGGCGCTGGGGCTGCCGCTCACCAGTGTGACGGGCCACAAAGGTGAGATGCTGGTGGGCAAGCTCGGCGACACCCAAGTGGCGATGCTTGCAGGCCGGCTACATTCCTATGAAGGGCGATCCCTCGAGGAGACCGTTCGGGCTGTGCGCGCCATGGCGGCTTGGGGCGTCGAGATACTCCTGATGACCTCTGCTGTGGGCTCTCTGACCACCGACTTGTCTCCAGGCGACCTCGTTGCGGTGACCGACCACATCAACCTGATGGGAATCAACCCCTTGGTGGGTAAAAATATTGATGGCCTTGGGCCTCGGTTTCCAGACATGGCCGCGGCTTATGACCCAGGGCTGCGAGCCCAAGCCCAAGCGGTGGCTGATGAACTCGGTACTGAGTTGAGCAGTGGCGTGTATGCGGCGGTTCGGGGACCGAGTTTCGAGACACCAGCCGAGGTGAGAATGCTCGGTATGATGGGTGCGAGTGTGGTCGGGATGAGCGTCGTCCCCGAGACCATCGCTGCGGTGCATGCTCAAATGCGTGTGCTGACCATCGCGATTGTATCGAATGAAGGGACTGGCCTTTCTGATACCCCTCCGAATCACGCAGAAGTGACAGCGACTGTGGGACGGGCTGCGATAACGCTGTGCCCATTGATCACGCGGTTGGTCAGCTTGTGGTAACCCCTACGGACAAAGCCTTGCTCGCTGCGGCCATTGCGGCTCAAGCCCACGCTCACTGCCCCTTTTCGAAATACCCGGTTGGCGCGGCTGTTCTGACCGCCGACGGGGAAATCTTTGGAGGCTGTAATGTGGAGTCGGCGAGTTTTTCCCTGACCTGTTGTGCTGAGCGGGTGGCAGTCTTCAAGGCTGTCAGCGAGGGGCATCAACAAATAGTAGCTTGCGCCATTGTGACCGCAGAACAACGGCCAGTCCCGCCTTGTGGCGCCTGTCGGCAGGTTCTGTTTGAATTTGGAGCGACGATGCGACTGGTTTTGGGCACACAGGCCGGCGATATTCGGATCGCTTCTTTGGGGAATTTACTTCCAGAGGGCTTTGGGCAAGAGCAGTTGCTTGGGGCGGTTGGCGCTGCTGAGTCTTCAGATTGAAAACGTGGGGCTCGTCGGTTACTCGGGGTGCGTCCCGTGTAGCCGGAAATGGCGCGCCCGAGAGCGATACAGTTCTGGCATCCAGCGGTTGAGGCACCATGTTCGGTAAAACCCCACTCATCATCATCGAAGACGACGCGGCGCTCGTTGAGGCTGCCAAACGCCTCAAGGGCGCGCCAGTCATCGGCGTCGATACAGAAGCAGACTCTTTTCACGTGTTTAAAGAGAAGGTTTGTTTGGTTCAGCTCAGCGACCTCGAGAACGACTATATCGTCGACCCTCTCAAGGTGAGTGACATGTCGCCACTCGCACCGATTATGGCCGATCCCGCCACGGTAAAGGTGCTTCACGGCGCTGACTATGACATTGTGTCCCTCAAGCGCGACTTTGGCTTTCAGTTTGATAATGTGTTTGACACGATGATTTCAGCTCAATTTTTGGGCTTCGACAAGGTGGGCTTGGCCGACCTCATCAAACGTTTTTTTGGCCACCATATCGACAAGCAATATCAACGCCATGATTGGGGTAAGCGTCCACTTTTCGACGAGCACCTTAGCTATGCCCGAGGTGACACCCACTGGCTCCCAGCCATTCGAGAGCTGCTGCTGATTCACCTGAAACGCAGTGGTCGCCTCGCCGCAGTCGAAGAAGAATGCTCGATAGTTCAAACCAGGGAATGGCAAGGTCGAACCCATACCGATGCTGATTTTTTGCGTGTGAAGGGGTCCAATATCCTCGATGATGCAGAAAAACGTGTGCTGTGGGCCGTGTGGGAGTATCGGAATGGGCGTGCCCAAGCCGCAAACCGCCCCGCATTCAAGCTCATCCCCGATCCGTTCTTGATGAGCTTGGCCAAATCCCCACCTGCAGACGCCGATGCCTTGAACAAAATGGCCAGAAAAGGCTCATCGATGTTGCGCCGACACGGCCCGGCTTTACTTGAGGCGGTTCAAAAAGGCGTCGCCGATGAGCGTGAAATCCCCAAAGTTACAAAGCCGGCCAAGATGCGTCACCAGCGTGTTGGGCCAGGAATCGAACGGTATTTCAACCCACTGAAAGATTGGCGAAACGCGAAGGTGAAGCGAACTGGGATGCCACCTGTCGCCGTC
>DBIS01000028.1 GCA_002296975.1 Deltaproteobacteria bacterium UBA796
CCCATCACCATCGATCCCCTGCACGCAGAAACCGGTCCAGATTACTTTCATTGGCGCTATAGTCGCCTTCAAAAATTGTCGTTGTCCAGTTTCCAGAAATCCCGAAAGGCGCTCCGGCGTGGCATCGCACAGAACGCATGCCATCGCGCCGAACTTGCGGGCACGCCGGTGAAGAGTGTGCAGTTGTCACGTGACCGGACCTGGGCTCAACGGCCGTCTAAGCGCTGGTCCAAGTCTGTCATATCCAAGCGCCACAAACTTACCGAGATTGAGGACTACAAGTGCCGTTAAAAGATATCCTTCGTGGGCTGGGTGCGATTTGGCGCTTTTGGTCTTGGTTTTGGTTTCGTCCGATCAGCGCCAAGGGCACTGGGGTGATGCGGATTCTTATCGGTCTCGTCTTGGTGATGACCACACTTGATGTGTTCCCAGATTTGGCCACATTGGTGGGCCCTGACGGTATTTTTCATGAGAGTTCAGCCCGGCGTGGAGTACGGCTCGCCCGATGGACCTATTTCGACCAAATCGATACCCTGGCTGGCATGCAGATCGCACACGGTCTTGCCTTGGTGGTCAACATCCTGTTTATGTTGGGCTACAGAAGTCGAACCATGGGTTTTTTGAGTGTGGTGGCCCATGCTGCGCTGTATCAGCGAAACTCGTGGTTTATGAACGGCGGTGACCGCTTGGTTCGTGAGTTTGGTTTTTATATCTGCATGGTGCCATGTGGCGCGGCCTTTTCGGTTGATGCCTGGCTAAAAGACCGCAAACGACGGGGTCTCGGTTTGAATATTGATATCAAGCCGATGGTGCCCATCTTGGCGATGCGGATGATTCAAATTCAGATTGCCTTTGTGTACTTTGTCAGTGGTATCGAAAAGTTCGACAGTGGCAGTTGGCAACGTGGGTCCGCCATCTACTACTCCCTGTCGACCGACAATTACCTCCGGTCAGATTGGCTGGTTTCGCCCCTGCTAGATGGTCGTTTTGGCTACGAGCTGACCAAAATCGCCACGTACACGACATTGTATTGGGAGACTTTCTTTTGGCTGATGGTTTTGTGGCGACCCACGCGATGGCTGGCTTTGTTCGTCGGTGTAGGAATGCATTTGGGCATTCATCTGACGTTGACTGTTGCCTTCTTTTCAGGCATCAGCATGTGGGCTTATCTCGCATATTTACCCTATGACTGGGTGGAGCGGTGCCAAGCCTGGTGGGCGCTTCGACAGGTGTCCTCTTCTGTTGACAAGGCCGCTTAAGGACAAACTTTGGGCGCGGGTGCTTTAAGCCGTTAATCCGCGGGTCCAAGTTGTCTGATGAGGAGTGCCCTATGTTTAGCCATCTGCGCAAGCTGGAAGCCGAGAGCATCCACATTATGCGTGAAGTCGCCGCGACCGCCGAGAACCCAGTGATGCTGTACTCGGTCGGCAAAGACAGCTCGGTGATGCTTCACCTGGCTTTGAAGGCATTCTACCCCTCTAAACTTCCTTTTCCGTTGATGCATGTGGACACCACATGGAAGTTCAAAGAGATGATCTCCTTTCGGGACGATATCTGTAAGGACTTAGATTTGGACCTTATTGTGCACATCAATCAAGATGGTGTTCGCGATGGGGTTGGGCCGTTCACTCACGGTTCGTCGGTGCACACCGATGTCATGAAGACAATGGGCCTAAAGCAGGCACTCGATAAGCACGGCTTTGATGTGGCCTTTGGCGGCGCCCGTCGGGACGAAGAGAAATCACGGGCCAAGGAACGGATTTTTTCATTCCGCACAGCACAGCACCGCTGGGACCCAAAAAGTCAACGTCCTGAGATTTGGAATGTGTACAACACCCGGATCAGCAAGGGCGAGTCCATCCGCGTGTTTCCGCTGAGCAATTGGACCGAGCTCGACATCTGGCAGTATATCCACCTTGAAAAAATCAAGATCGTTCCCCTGTATTTCTCAGCCTTGCGCCCGGTGGTTGAGCGCGATGGTGTGCTGGTCATGGTTGATGATGACCGGATCCCGCTCAAGGATGGCGAGGTCCCCATGCAAAAGATGGTGCGATTTAGGACACTTGGTTGCTATCCGCTGACCGGCGCCGTCGAGTCTGAAGCGGTGACCCTGCCGGGCATCATTCAAGAGATGTTGCTCACCACCACATCTGAGCGCCAGGGCCGCATGATCGACTTTGACTCATCCGCGTCCATGGAAAAGAAAAAGCAGGAAGGGTACTTTTAATGGCTCATAAAGACGATTTAATCGCAGAAGACATTCTGGCCTATCTTGATGCGCAAGAGAACAAGTCGCTGCTTCGGTTTATTACTTGTGGTTCAGTCGATGACGGTAAGTCCACCTTGATCGGTCGACTGCTCTATGAGTCGAAACTGCTATTTGAGGACCAACTCGCTGCTTTAGAGGCCGACTCTAAAAAGATGGGCACCCAGGGCGGTGACATCGACTTCGCGCTCTTGGTTGACGGCTTGGCCGCTGAGCGAGAGCAAGGGATCACCATCGACGTCGCCTATCGGTTTTTCTCCACCGACAAGCGAAAGTTTATTGTTGCTGACACCCCAGGGCATGAGCAGTACACCCGCAATATGGCGACCGGCGCCTCTACCGCCGAGCTCGCAGTATTATTGATTGACGCCCGTTACGGTCTGCTTACCCAAACCCGAAGGCACAGCTTTATTGTGTCCATGTTGGGTGTTCGGAAGTTGGTCTTGGCCGTCAACAAGATGGACCTTGTAGACTATTCTCAAAAGGTCTTCGATGACATCGTCGCGGAATATGAGCGATTCGCTGAGGCGCTAGATGTTGACACCATCACCGCGATTCCGATGTCTGCGCTCAAGGGCGACAATGTGACCGAGCCTGGCGAGAATATGGACTGGTACTCCGGTCCAGTTCTGATGGATCATCTCGAGTCTACACCGGTCGGTGATCGGGCCGCGGAGCAGAGTTTTCGGATGGCCGTCCAGTGGGTCAATCGCCCGAATCTTGATTTTCGCGGATTTTCGGGTCAAATATCGGCAGGAAAAATATGCCCAGGCGACCGTGTAAAGTCCATTCCGAGTGGTACTGAGAGCACCATCGCTCGAATCGTGACCTTTGATGGCGACCTTGAGTTGGCCCACGCAGGGCAGTCGGTAACCATTACCCTAAACGACGAGATCGATGTGTCTCGAGGGGATGTGTTGGTCTCTGCTGATGACCCATCTGGGGTGGCCGACCAATTTCAAGTGAATGTGCTGTGGATGAGCGAGAGCGCAATGATGCCCGGGCGTCCTTACATCATGAAAATCGGGGCCCAAGAGGTCACGATGACGCCCTCTGCTTTGAAGCACAAAATAAACGTGAACACACTGGCCAAAGAGCCCACAAAAACCCTCGCCCTCAATGAAATCGGCGTGTGTAATGTGAGTGTTGACCGCAATATCGCCTTTGACCCCTATGCCATCAGCCCCGCGACCGGTGGTTTCATCATCATCGACCGCATGAGCAACACCACCGTGGGGTTGGGCTTGATCAACTTCGCGCTGCGCCGGGCCTCGAATATTCACTGGGAGGCCATGGATATCGATAAGGCCGCCCGTGCAGAAGCCAAAGGGCAACGGCCGGTGATTTTATGGTTCACTGGGCTTTCGGGATCGGGCAAATCCACCATTGCAAACTTGGTCGAATCTAGACTTCATGCGCTGGGCAATCACACCATTATTTTAGATGGCGACAATGTCCGTCATGGGCTCAATCGGGACCTTGGCTTCACCGAGGCCGACCGGGTCGAGAATGTTCGGCGGGTGTCAGAGGTGTCCAAGCTGATGCTGGACGCTGGCCTGATCACCCTGTCCAGCTTTATTTCGCCCTTCAGCTCTGAGCGGAAGATGGCCCGCGAACGTGTAGAAGCAGGGGAGTTTTGTGAGATATTCGTCGACACGCCCCTCGAGGTCGCCGAAGGGCGTGATGCCAAAGGCTTGTACAAAAAAGCGAGAGCGGGTGAAATCAAGAACTTCACCGGTACCGACAGCCCGTATCAG
>DBIS01000330.1 GCA_002296975.1 Deltaproteobacteria bacterium UBA796
AGACCAGACAGGCGCATTAAAAATGCTGACGGATTTGCTCACCCAAGGCATGCAGGGCCCTGGAAAGCTCCCCGCCCCGGGGTCGGTCGATCCTGCCGAGATTCGGTCAGAAATCGCAGACATTCAAGTGGCCCAAGGCAAGATAAAGGCTGCGGTCCGCACTTTAGAAACCCTGTGGACCCACAACCCCACAAGTCCGTTCGCTGAAGGGGTCGAGGCACGGCTCACAGCGCTTCAGGTCAGCATCAACACCGAAAGTAATGCCGGCCAACTCTTGGTGCTCAGACGCATAAAGACCCTCGAGAAATTGTACCGAACAAGAGCTGCGCTGGCTTTAAGAGAGCAACTCCCGCCTGGACACCCTTCCCTGGAACCTCATGCATTGGCAGCGGCGGTCTTCAAGGCCAAAGACTATGCGCGAGCCACAGCACTGCTGACCGTTTTGAGGAATCGCAGCCAAGATGAAGGCATCTTGTTGGCCTTGGCCCAAGTGAGGTCAGGCCAAGCCGGCGCGAGCATCAAAACCTACCGTCAGTTGGCCCAAGGTTCAGGCCCAGTCGCTGAGTTGGCGGCCTATAAGCTTGGGTATATGGCCTTTGACCAGCGAGACTGGTCCACATCAGTTGGTGTTTTGGCCCGGTATTTACGTGAATTTCCCAGGGGTTTACACACAGAATCTGCGCTGTGGTTTAGCGCTATGGCCCATCTTCGACTGGGTGAGCTGGGGGCGGCAAACAAGAGACTAAAGCGATTGGAACTCGACCACCCCAGGTCCAGTCTTCGACCCGGGTCGGTCTATTGGCAGGCTTTAACTGGGCCCAAAACAGATCGAAAAGCACGGTTGGAGAGCGTCATAAAGCGCTGGCCTCAAACCGGGTACGCATGGTTCGCCTCACAGGCATTGGGAATTACCTACCCCTTAAAGCCCGAAATGAGTTCAGAGGGCATCTTGCCGGCGCTGGATGGACCACACTGGAGAATCGGGAGCGAATTGTCCAGTGCGGGATTGGATGCTTGGGCCCGACCTCACTTGGAAATTTTGTCCAAAAATACGAAGAATCTTAGCAAGCGCCAAAAAATCGGTCTGGCAAATGCCCTGATTGGTGCAGGGTCATACCGCTCGGCCAAGCGAATGGTTCGGCACTGGTGTGGAGCCCCTGGGACGGCCAGCAGCCCATCACTTATTGCCGCTTGCTGGCCAAAACCCAATGCGGCGCACATCCAAAGCATGGCCGCCAACGCTGGCCTTCCGCCCTATTTACCATTCGCCATCATGACTGCGGAGAGCGCCCTCGACCCCGCGGTCACCTCTCCGGCTGGGGCCCGAGGCTTAATGCAATTGATGCCCAGCTTGGCCTTGGACCTTCATCAGCAGCTGTGGCCAGACCAACCCTTCAACCCCGACCATATGTACGCGCCCGACTACAACGCAATACTGGGCACCACTGAGTTGATTCACTTGGCCGAGCAATTTGCCGAGGTGGGTGTCGAAAACCCCTTGCCCTTGGTGATCGCTGGCTACAACGGCGGTGCCGATGCGGTGGCACGGTGGGTAGAGCACTACCAAGGCCAAAACCAGACCCCCTTATCGGACTGGAGCCAACGCCCAGTGCCGGATGTATGGGCAGAGTTCATCGGATATGGGGAGACCCGAAAATATGTGCGAAGGGTCCTCGGCTACCTACAAACTTACCGTCTGGCCTATGGAGACCAAGCGCCCCAAGCCTCTTCGTCGAGTGCGACGGGTACAAGCGCCAAGGGTTCGCAAGGCGCAGAATAAAGGTGATTCAACAGCAGCCCCTCCGCCCCGAGGAGTTCGGGCAAAAAACTGCTTGCTTGGCCACCAAGCAATCGGGTGATGGCACCAAACTTGGGTGGCTTGAAACGAAAGGGGATGACCCGGCACCGTTCGGGGTCTTCACCAGCCAACACGGCCACCCGCTGTACGGCCTGTGCGTAACTGCCCAGTGTATCGACAAGCCCATTTTCGAGGGCTTGGCTTCCGGTCCAAACACGCCCCTGAGCGACGGCTTCCGCCTCATCTTCAGACATGCCTCGCCCAGTTTGGACAATCTGTAAAAAACGCTCATAGACCCGACGGAGACTCCCGCGAAAGCGAATCCGCTGATCTTCACTAAATGGTGCCTCGGATCCCATCATGCCTGGGTCAGGCGATGGCCCCATCCACGTGGTTTGAACCCCAAACCTGGCGAGGGCTGCTCCCAAGACGACCTTGCCACCCACCACACCAATCGAGCCTGTGATGGTGGCAGGATGTGCCCAGATTTCGGCGGCCGGTGCAGAGAGGTAATATCCGCCACTGGCAGCAACATTCCCCATCGCAGCGATAACGGGCTTTTTGTTGCCGAGGGCCGAAACGGCACGGGCGATGAGGTCGCTTGCAAGTGCGCTACCTCCTGGGCTGTCAACAGCGAGGACCACCGCTTTGATGGCTTTGTTTTCGGCAAGCGCATCCAAAACTGGGACAACATCATCAGACACAACCATGCGTCC